>NZ_JACARN010000058.1:0-20635 GCF_013386605.1 Pseudomonas sp. IPO3749
GCATGTGTTCACGTAGATTTATTAATTAAAAAACCCGCATCTCTGCGGGTTTTTATTAACACAAAAATTTAATTAACCTTAGCGTTCAACTCACCCTTCAAATACCGCTGATACATCGCTTCCAACGAAACCGGCTTGATCTTCGAAGCGTTACCCGCAGTACCAAACGCTTCATAACGCGCGATACACACATCACGCATCGCCGTCACAGTCGCGCCAAAGAACTTGCGCGGGTCAAACTCGCTCGGGTTGGTGGCCATCAGGCGACGCATCGCACCGGTGGACGCCAAACGCAGGTCGGTGTCGATGTTGACCTTGCGCACGCCGTGCTTGATGCCTTCGACGATTTCTTCAACCGGTACGCCGTAGGTTTCTTTGATGTCGCCGCCGTACTGGTTGATGATCGCCAGCCACTCTTGCGGCACCGAGGAAGAGCCGTGCATCACCAAGTGGGTGTTGGGGATGCGTTTGTGGATTTCCTTGATGCGGTCGATGGCCAGTACGTCGCCGGTCGGTGGCTTGGTGAACTTGTAGGCGCCGTGGCTGGTGCCGATGGCGATAGCCAGGGCATCAACTTGGGTCTTTTTCACGAAGTCAGCGGCTTCTTCCGGATCGGTCAGCATCTGGCTGTGATCCAGCACGCCTTCAGCGCCGATGCCGTCTTCTTCGCCGGCCATGCCGGTTTCCAGGGAACCCAGGCAGCCCAGCTCGCCTTCAACCGATACGCCGCAGGCGTGGGCCATGGCCACGGTTTGTTGGGTGACGCGTACGTTGTACTCGTAGTCGGTCGGGGTCTTGCCGTCTTCGCCGAGGGAGCCGTCCATCATCACCGAGCTGAAGCCCAGTTGGATGGAGCGCTGGCACACGTCAGGGCTGGTGCCGTGGTCCTGGTGCATGCACACCGGGATGTGCGGGAATTCTTCGATGGCCGCGAGGATCAGGTGACGCAGGAACGGCGCGCCGGCGTATTTGCGGGCACCGGCCGAAGCCTGGACGATCACGGGGGAGTCGGTCTTGTCAGCGGCTTCCATGATGGCGCGCATCTGCTCAAGGTTGTTGACGTTAAAGGCTGGGACGCCGTAGCCGAACTCGGCTGCGTGGTCCAGCATTTGACGCATGCTGATAAGTGCCATTGTGTTGTCTCTCCCGGTCGAGGGTCGTTAATCGTGCAAGCCTGCCGTAGCGGCGGCTGCTATTCAAGTTATTGCAGGTCAGGGTTTGCATGCCTGGCTTGCTGAATCGTTATTGCTGTCAGGCTTACTGCGCTTTGCAGCCGCGCCCGATCAAATCATCGGTGGCAACCCAGTAAATCAGGCCTTCCTCACCTTTTGTGTGAAACGCCAATTGGTCGTTGGCATACAGCACGCCCGAGGCGGCGACGTCCTGTTTCAAGCGGTAAACCTGGTCGGAGCCGCCGAGGCGCACATCGACTTCAGATTTAGCCGGGTTGGCAAAGCGCCAGTTGACCTCAGCCTTGCTGTCGCAGGTCCAGGTGGTCCACTTGTCGGCAGTTTCTGCCTTGTTGCTGAACATGTTCATGCTGCTGCAGCCGGCCAACAGGGCCAGGGCTGCCAGGGCGAAAACGCCTTTCATTGCCAATCCTCGTGAGGCGACCGATGGCCGCCAGTTGATCAGACCCGTCAAGGGCAACCCTGTTCCTGACCGTTGGGCGCGGCGTCGTATTTCTCCAGCCGTTCGTTGCCGATGCGCTTGTTGATCACCGGCATGGTCTCGGCTTGCCAGTCCGCCTGGTAGCAGCTCTTTTTTTGCTGCGCTGCAGGCTTGCCAGCGTCCGGCGCTGCGTTTGGCGTGCTGCCGCAGCCGGCCAACAGGCCCGCTGCGATCACCATTGCCAACGACTTGATCATGGGAACACTCCTTTTCCGGATCACGAGCCTCAGCCTTTGGCTCGGGTTTCCAGCACTTCCACGGCGGGCAGTACTTTGCCTTCGACGAATTCGAGGAACGCGCCGCCACCGGTAGAAATGTAGGAGATTTGGTCAGCAACGCCATATTTATCGATGGCCGCCAGGGTGTCGCCACCGCCAGCAATCGAGAATGCCGAGCTTTCAGCGATGGCTTTGGCCAGCACTTTAGTGCCGTTGCCGAACTGGTCGAATTCGAAAACACCGACCGGACCGTTCCACAGGATGGTCTGCGAAGCTTTCAGCAGTTCGGCGAAGTTGGCTGCGGTTTGCGGGCCGATATCCAGGATCATGTCGTCGGCGGCCACATCAGCGATCAGCTTGACGGTGGCTTCGGCGCTTTCGGCAAATTCCTTGGCGACCACCACGTCGACCGGCAATGGCACGCTGACCTTGGCGGCGATGGCGCGGGCGGTGTCCAGCAGGTCCGGCTCGTACAGGGACTTGCCCACCGGGTGACCGGCTGCGGCCAGGAAGGTGTTGGCGATGCCGCCGCCAACGATCAGTTGGTTGCAGATCTGGCTCAGGCTGTTGAGCACGTCCAGCTTGGTGGACACCTTGGAGCCAGCCACGATGGCCGCCATTGGCTGGGCCGGAGCGCCCAACGCCTTGCCCAGTGCGTCCAGTTCAGCGGCCAGCAATGGGCCGGCAGCGGCAACCTTGGCGAACTTGGCCACGCCGTGGGTCGAGCCTTCGGCGCGGTGAGCGGTGCCGAACGCGTCCATCACGAACACGTCGCACAGCGCCGCATATTGCTGGGCCAGTTCGTCGCTGTTCTTTTTCTCGCCCTTGTTGAAGCGCACGTTTTCGAACAGCACGATGTCGCCGGCTTTAACGTCAACGCCACCCAGGTAATCAGCCACCAGCGGCACGTCACGGCCCAGGGCTTTGCTGAGGTAATCGGCAACAGGCTTGAGGCTGTTTTCGGCGGAGAACTCACCTTCGGTCGGACGACCCAGGTGGGAGCAGACCATCACGGCCGCGCCTTTTTCCAGGGCCAGCTTGATGGTCGGCAGCGAGGCCAGGATTCGCGCATCGCTGGTGACAACACCGTCCTTGACTGGGACGTTGAGGTCTTCGCGGATCAGTACGCGCTTACCTTGCAGATCGAGGTCGGTCATCTTCAACACGGTCATGGGTCGCAGTTCCTGAATTACTGTTGAGGTTGTTTAGAGGCGATGTGCAGATAATGTTCCGCAACATCCAGCATGCGGTTGGCAAAACCCCATTCGTTGTCGAACCAGGCCAGGATATTTACCAGCCTTGGGCCGGAAACGCGGGTCTGGCTGGCATCGACAATCGCCGAATGCGGGTCGTGGTTGAAATCACAACTGGCGTGGGGCAATTCGGTGTAGGCCAAAAGGCCCTTGAGCGGGCCGCTGGTGGCGGCGTCGCGCAGGATCCGGTTGACCTCCGTCGCATCGGTATCGCTGACGGTTTGCATGGTGATGTCCAAACAGGACACGTTCACCGTCGGCACCCGTACGGCTTTGGCCTGGATTCGCCCGGCAAGTTCCGGCAGCAGTCGCTCGATGCCGCGCGCCAGGCCGGTGGACACCGGAATCACCGACTGGAACGCCGAACGCGTACGGCGCAGGTCTTCGTGGTGGTAGGCGTCGATCACCGGCTGGTCGTTCATCGCCGAGTGGATCGTGGTGATCGACACGTAGTCCAGGCCGATCGCCTGATCCAGCAAGCGCAACAGCGGCACGCTGCAGTTGGTGGTGCAGGAAGCGTTGGACACCAGCAACTCGGCACCGGTCAGGCAATCCTGGTTGATGCCGTAGACGATGGTGGCGTCGACATCCGCTTCGCTGGCCATCGGCTGGGAAAACAGCACACGCGGTGCACCGGCGTCGAGGAAACGCTGGCCATCGGCACGGGTGTGATAGACACCGGAACATTCCAGCACCAGGTCGACGCCCAGTGCTTTCCAGTCGATGCCTTCGGGGGTGGCACTGCGCAGGACCTGCACGCAGTTGCCATTAATGTGCAGACAATCGCCCTCGACCCGCACTTCGCCTGGAAAGCGGCCGTGGGTGGAGTCAAAGCGTGTCAGGTATTCGATGCTGGCCATGTCAGCCAGATCATTGATCGCGACAATTTCAAACCCGGCCGCCGCCCCTCGCTCGAACAGAGCACGCAAGACGCAACGACCAATGCGGCCGTAGCCGTTGAGTGCAACTTTGTAGGGACGCGGTTGAGGCATGGGGTTCTCGATTACCTTGGGTAACGGGGTGGCTGTCAGACCGCTTTCGCGAGCAAGCCCGCTCCCACATTTAGACCGCGATCTAATGTGGGAGCGGGCTTGCTCGCGAAGGCGTCAGTACAGCCACCTCAATTTACAGCCTTAGTCTTCCAGCAGCTCTTCAGCCTGACCCAGGATGTTTTCCAGGGTGAAACCGAACTCTTCGAACAACGCTGGCGCCGGCGCCGACTCACCGTAGGTGGTCATGCCAATCACGCGGCCTTCCAGGCCCACGTACTTGTACCAGTAGTCGGCATGCGCCGCTTCGATGGCAATGCGCGCGCTGACCTGCAACGGCAGCACCGATTGCTTGTAGCCGGCGTCCTGGGCTTCGAACACGCTGGTGCACGGCATGGACACAACGCGTACGTTGCGGCCTTGGGCAGTCAGCTTGTCGTACGCCTGAACAGTCAGGCCCACTTCGGAACCGGTGGAGATCAGGATCAGCTCCGGCTCGCCGATGCAGTCCTTGAGCACGTAGCCGCCACGGCTGATGTCGGCGATCTGCGCGTCGGTACGCACTTGGTGCTGCAGGTTCTGACGCGAGAAGATCAGCGCCGAAGGGCCGTCCTTACGCTCGATGGCGTGTTTCCAGGCCACGGCGGATTCCACCGCATCGGCAGGGCGCCAGCAATCCAGGTTCGGCGTGGTACGCAGGCTGGTCAGTTGCTCGACCGGCTGGTGCGTTGGGCCGTCTTCACCCAAACCGATGGAGTCGTGGGTGTACACGTGGATCACGCGCTTCTTCATCAGCGCGGCCATGCGCACGGCGTTGCGGGCGTATTCCATGAACATCAGGAAGGTCGCGCCGTAAGGCACCAGGCCACCGTGCAGGGACACGCCGTTCATGATGGCGCTCATGCCGAACTCACGTACGCCGTAGTACATGTAGTTGCCGCTGGCGTCTTCAGCCGACACGCCTTTGCAGCCTTTCCACAGGGTCAGGTTGGAACCGGCCAGGTCGGCCGAACCGCCGAGGATCTCAGGCAGCAGCGGGCCAAAGGCGTTCAGGGTGTTCTGGCTGGCTTTACGGCTGGCGATGGTCTCGCCCTTGGCCGCGACTTCGGCGATGTAGGCCGAGGCTTTTTCCGAGAAGTCGGCAGGCAGGTCACCGGCGAGGCGGCGTACCAGCTCGTTGGCCAACTCAGGGAACTCGGCAGAGTAGGCCGCGAAACGCTGGTCCCACTCGGCTTCGGCCGCCAGGCCTTTTTCCTTGGCATCCCATTCGGCGTAGATGTCGGCCGGGATTTCGAACGGGCCGTGGTTCCACTTCAGGGCTTCACGGGTCAGGGCGATTTCCGCGTCACCCAGTGGGGCGCCGTGGCAGTCTTCTTTGCCCTGCTTGTTCGGCGAACCGAAACCGATGGTGGTTTTGCAGCAGATCAGGGTCGGCTGCGCGCTCTTGCGGGCGGTGTCGATGGCGGTCTTGATCTCTTCCGGATCGTGGCCGTCGACGTTGCGGATCACCTGCCAGTTGTAGGCTTCGAAACGCTTCGGGGTGTCATCGGTGAACCAGCCTTCGACTTCGCCGTCGATGGAGATGCCGTTGTCATCGTAGAAAGCGATCAGCTTGCCCAGGCCCAGGGTGCCGGCCAAGGAAGCGACTTCGTGGGAAATGCCTTCCATCATGCAGCCATCACCCAGGAACACATAGGTGTGGTGATCGACGATGTTGTGGCCGGTGCGGTTGAACTGCGCACCCAGGACTTTTTCAGCCAGCGCGAAGCCAACAGCGTTGGCCAGGCCTTGGCCCAGGGGACCGGTGGTGGTCTCCACGCCAGGGGTGTAGCCGAATTCCGGGTGGCCCGGGGTACGGCTGTGCAGTTGACGGAAGCTTTTCAGGTCATCGATGGTGACGTCGTAGCCGGTCAGGTGCAGCAGCGAGTAGATCAGCATCGAGCCATGGCCGTTGGACAGCACGAAGCGGTCACGGTCGGCGAACGACGGGTTGCTCGGGTTGTGTTTCAGGTAGTCACGCCAAAGTACCTCGGCGATATCCGCCATGCCCATCGGGGCACCGGGATGGCCGCTGTTGGCTTTTTGCACGGCATCCATGCTGAGGGCACGAATGGCGTTGGCACGCTCACGACGGCTGGGCATCGCTGATCTCCTGGGGTTTGCTGAAAAGAAACGGAAAAAAGGACCGGCATTTTCCCTCAGCCACCGCCTGCGGGCAATGACAGATAGTCACTTGAGGACGTTTTTCCTGTGCTTTGGGCATCAATCCCTTGCAGAAACCTTTAACCGATTCGTCTAAAGGTTATAGCGGCGGCTTATAACCGCCACTTATCGATCAATATCAAAACTTTTTGATATTGCCCTTGCGATGCATTCCCCCCGTCACTAGACTGCTGGCCTTATGAATCTACCCATGCCCTCACTGCGCCCCGACGACGGCGATGAACTGGCAGCCTTGTGCAAGGCCGCTGGCGATCCGTTGCGTTTGAACGTGTTGCGCGCACTGGCCAACGATTCCTTCGGCGTACTGGAACTGGCGCAGATATTTGCCATCGGCCAGTCCGGCATGAGCCACCACTTGAAGGTGCTGGCCCAGGCCGACCTGGTGGCGACTCGCCGTGAAGGCAACGCAATTTTCTACCGCCGCGCCCTGCCCCATACCGAACTGCTGGGCGGCAAGCTGCACGCGGCCTTGCTCGAAGAGGTGGATAACCTGAACCTGCCGGGCGACGTACAGTCGCGTATCGGCCAGGTCCATGGGCAACGCGCTGCCGCGAGCCAGGATTTTTTCGCACGGGTTGCCGAGAAGTTTCGCGCCCAGCAGGACCTGATCGCGGGCCTCCCTCAATACCGCGACAGCGTATTGGCGCTGCTCGACAAGCTGAGCTTCAGTGAAGAGGCCACGGCACTGGAAGTCGGCCCAGGCGACGGCGGTTTCCTGCCGGAACTGGCGCGGCGCTTCCAGCAAGTCACCGCGCTGGACAACAGCCCGGCGATGCTCGAACTGGCCCGCCAGCTGTGTGAGCGCGAGTCGCTGGGCAATGTCAGCCTGCAGTTGGCGGACGCGCTGAACAACACAACGTTAAAGGCCGACTGCGTGGTGCTGAACATGGTCTTGCACCATTTCGCCGCCCCCGCCGACGCCCTCAAGCAAATGGCCGGGCTGCTGCACCCCGGCGGTAGCCTGTTGGTTACGGATTTATGCAGCCACAACCAGAATTGGGCCAGGGAGGCCTGCGGTGATCTCTGGTTGGGTTTTGAACAGGATGATCTGGCCCGTTGGGCCACCGCTGCGGGACTCGTTCCCGGGGAAAGCCTCTATGTAGGTTTACGTAATGGTTTCCAGATCCAGGTCCGCCATTTTCAGCGGCCGGCTGGCGACACTCACCATCGGTAAAATCAGGAAAACATCGAGATGAGCGAATACTCCCTTTTCACCTCCGAGTCCGTGTCTGAAGGGCATCCGGACAAAATCGCCGACCAGATTTCCGACGCGGTGCTGGACGCGATCATTGCTGAAGACAAGTTCGCCCGTGTGGCGTGCGAGACTCTGGTGAAAACCGGTGTAGCGATCATCGCCGGCGAAGTGACCACCACCGCCTGGGTTGACCTGGAGCAGATCGTTCGTGACGTGATCACCGACATCGGCTACACCAGCTCCGACGTCGGCTTCGACGGCGCGACCTGCGGCGTCATGAACATCATCGGCAAGCAATCCCCGGACATCAACCAGGGTGTCGACCGTGCCAAGCCTGAAGATCAGGGCGCCGGCGACCAGGGCCTGATGTTCGGCTATGCCAGCAACGAAACCGACGTGCTGATGCCGGCACCGATCACCTTCTCGCACCAGCTGGTGCAGCGTCAGGCCGAAGCGCGTAAATCCGGCTTGCTGCCGTGGCTGCGTCCGGACGCCAAGTCCCAGGTGACCTGCCGTTATGAAGGCGGCAAGGTTGTGGGCATCGACGCTGTCGTGCTGTCGACCCAGCACAACCCGGACGTGTCCTACGCCGACCTGCGCGAAGGCGTGATGGAGCTGATCGTCAAACACGTGCTGCCGGCCGAACTGCTGAGCAAAGACACTCAGTTTCACATCAACCCGACTGGCCAGTTCATCATCGGCGGCCCGGTGGGCGACTGTGGCCTGACCGGTCGCAAGATCATCGTCGACAGCTACGGCGGCATGGCCCGTCACGGCGGTGGCGCGTTCTCCGGTAAAGATCCATCCAAGGTTGACCGTTCGGCGGCCTACGCCGGTCGTTACGTGGCCAAGAACATCGTCGCGGCCGGCCTGGCCGAGCGTTGCGAGATCCAGGTTTCCTACGCCATTGGTGTGGCCCAGCCTACGTCGATCTCGCTGAATACCTTCGGCACCGGCAAGATCAGCGATGACAAGATTGTGAAGCTGGTGCGTGAGATCTTCGACCTGCGCCCTTACGCGATCACCACCATGCTCGACCTGCTGCACCCGATGTACCAGGAAACCGCAGCCTACGGCCACTTCGGTCGTACCCCTGCGCAGAAGACTGTCGGCGACGACACGTTCACCACCTTCACCTGGGAAAAAACCGACCGCGCCAACGACCTGCGGACCGCCGCCGGCCTGTAATCGCCCTCGGTACACAAAAGCCCTGCCGGGTTCATCCGGCGGGGCTTTTTATTGCCGCTCGGATGGCGCGACGACCTTCACAGTTTTTGGATCCAAAGCTTGCAGGCCCAATGATGGCCCCTTAGAATCCGCGCCCTCTCGGGCCCTTCACCTTATTTGGATATTGCCCTGCGCCAGCCCGGGATTCATCAGTGCGCAGGCAATCGAACATTGAGGTTTTTCATGCGCATTTCCACGCTCGCCCCTTCCGCCCTGCTGCTCAGCCTGTTCGCCCTGCCGGTAAACGCCGCCGACCTGAGCGCACTGAGCGGCGCCCTGAGCGCCCAACTGGGTGGTGGCAACTCCGGCGACTGCCAGAAACAAGCCGCAGATCTGCAAACCAAGATCGATGCCGCCGAAGCACAGAAAGACACCTTGAAAGTGAAGGCCTTCAAAGCCGCGCAAGACCAGATCAACAAAGGTTGTGACAAACTTTCTGAAGCCCAGGCCAAAGCCGACGCCAAGCAGCAAACACAGGAGGCCAAGGCCGATAAGCCCGACGCCGTGAAAGCCCTGGGCGGCCTGTTCAAGTAAATAGAAACACCCCGTAAAAAGCCCCGCAGCGTCGGGGCTTTTTTGTGGCTGAGAGGATCATTTAGGCTGGGCGCCCTTTCCGGGCAAGGATGCTCATGATGCCTTTACTGATAGCACTTGTACTCAGCCTTTTACCTCTTAGTGGGTGGGCCGAAGAATGCCCAGACGCCGCCCGCGCACAGGTCAACACCCTGGCCGAACAGATACGCCTCTGGGACGACAGCTACCATCGCCTCAACCAATCCCCCGTCAGCGATGAACTCTATGACCAGGCACGCCAGCGCCTGGCCCACTGGCGCCAATGCTTCCCCGAAGCCACCACGAAACCCGACAAGCCACTGGCGAGTTCACGCGGCACCCGGCCTCATCCCATTGCCCATACAGGTCTTGAGAAACTGCAGGATGAACAGGCCGTCGGCGCCTGGCTGCGAACACGCGAAGATGTCTGGATTCAGCCCAAGGTGGATGGCGTGGCGGTGACCCTGATCTATCAAAAAGGTCGCCTGCGACAAGTCATCAGCCGGGGCGATGGCCTCATGGGCCACGACTGGTCCGCCTCCGCACGCAAGATCCCTGGCATTGTCCAGCAGTTGCCGGACCCCATCGACCTGGTGCTGCAAGGTGAACTCTATTGGCGGCTCGACGGCCATGTGCAATCGGCTAACGGCGGGCTTAATGCCCGCAGCAAAGTGGCAGGCCTGATGAACCGCCTGCAACTGAGCGACACCGATGCCAGCGGCATTGGCCTGTTTGTCTGGGCATGGCCCAAGGGGCCAGCTTCCTTTACCGAGCGCCTGGCCACATTGGCGCGCTGGGGCTTCACCGACAGTCGTCGCTTCAGCCAACCCATCCGTGACATCGCCGAAGCCACGCACTGGCGCGCCTATTGGTACAACCACCCACTGCCATTCGCCAGCGACGGGGTGGTGGTGCACCAGGCTCAGCGCGCGCCCGCCGAACGCTGGCAAGCCAGCGAACCCTATTGGGCGGCGGCCTGGAAGTACCCGGCAGGCAAGGCCCTGGCACTGGTGCGCAACGTGCAATTCAAGATCGGCCGCACCGGACGCATAACCCCGATGCTGGAGCTGGAGCCCGTGCGGCTGGACGACCGACAGATCAGCCGGGTGAGCACCGGTTCGCTGAAGCGTTGGCAAGCGCTGGATATCCGCCCTGGCGACCAGATATCCATCAGCCTGGCCGGCCAGGTGATTCCTCGACTGGACGAAGTCATCCTGCGAAACACCCACAGGGCAGACCTGAAAGTGCCTGACCCACGGGACTTCCATGCCTTGAGCTGCTGGCAACTGGACCCCGGCTGCGAAGAGCAGTTACTCGCGCGCCTCACCTGGCTGAGCAGCAATCAAGGCCTTGCGTTACCCCATATAGGTCGCGAAACCTGGAACGTATTGATCCAGGCCGGTCTAATCGCAGGCTTTCTCGATTGGTTAACCCTGGATGCGGCAGAGCTTGCTAACATTGAGGGCTTCGGTGACCGCAGCCGCGCACGTGTGCTCGAAAGCCTCGACAGCGCGCGGCAACGGTCCTTTGCCCAATGGCTCAAAGCCTTGGGTGTACCGCCTGCGGCACGCAACAACCTGGAAGGCGACTGGCAGACGCTGGTCGCCAGAGACACCCAGGCCTGGCTGGCCATCGATGGCATCGGCCCGGGCCGCGCGGCGCAATTGAGCGCTTTTTTCCGCGACCCGCAAGTACAGGCCTTGGCAGACACATTACGCGTGGCCGGCATCGACGGGTTCTGAACCCAAGCCGACCACCAGATTGCGACCTTGGAGCCCCACATGAAATTTCTAGCCCCCGTTGCCCTGACCGTTGCAACTTTCATGGCCACACCGTTGCTGGCCGCCGAACAAGCACCACAGCTCACCGGCTGCGCCGCCAAGCGCCAAGCCATCAGCACCCAGATCGAACAGGCCAAGGCCGCCGGCAACAGTGCGCAACAAGCGGGTCTGGAAAAAGCCCTGAGCGAAGTCACCGCCAACTGCACCGACGCGTCCTTGAAGAAGGAGCGGGAAAACAAGGTGCTCGATGCCAAGCATGAAGTCAGCCGCCGTCAGGCCGACCTCGACAAGGCCATGAAAAAAGGCGATGCGGACAAGATCAACAAACGCAAAGACAAGCTCGCCGAGTCCCGCAAAGAACTGCAGGACGCCGTGGAAGAACTCGACCAGTAAAACCGGTCAGTGGTCCCGGAACTGTTTATGGCAGGCGCTGCAGGCATCTTCGACTTTCTGCACCGCCGGCCCCAGGTTGCTGGCCTTGTAAGGCTGCACTTGGCTGATGATCACCAATTCACCGGTGGCCGCTTCAAGATCACGGGCCAGTTGCTGGAATTGCGCCTGCTTCTGCCAGACATCGTCCTTGGCGCTGGTGTGATCTTCCTCGCGCACGCTCGGGAAATGCTTCCACGGCTCATGGGACAACGTATCCAGCTTGACCGCGCCTTCGGCAAATTTAGCGCCGTCGAAGGGGATGCGCCCGCGCAGCATGCCGCCCAGGTCTTCGCCGGTCTTGAGCATCTGCTTGAAGATCGCCTTGCGCTGGCCCAGCGGCGAATTGGGATCTACGCCGCCACAGGCGGACAGCGTCAGGCAGGCCAGCAATACAACGGTCAGTCTTTTAAAAGTCATGGTGGCTTCGAGGTCACGGGAAACGGCGGCCAGTATCCTCGCCCCGCCCGTAAAGACCAATAGCCCTATTAATAATAAGGGTTGCCCAATAGCGCTGCGGCGTGGGCAATCGCTTCAGGAACTGTTTGTATGAATGTCACGTTGAAACCCTGGGGCCGCCGCCTGGCGTGGGCTCTGCCGATGATCGCGCTGCTGGCCGGCTGCGATGCGGGCAAAGAAACAGCCAAAGATGAAACACCCAAGCCCCACGCCGTCGCCACTTATGTCAATGCGCCGTGGGAAGCGTTACCGGCGGTGTCCGACAGCGACTTGCTGGCCGGATTTGAATCATGGCGCAGCGCCTGCCAACGCCTCAAGGCGGACCCGATCTGGGGTGCGACGTGCGCAGCCGCTGCGACCGTGCCCGCCAATGCTACGGCGGTGCGGGGCTTCCTCAAGGAGCGCCTGGATGTGTTCGGCCTGCGCTCTGCCGACAACACGCCCAACGGCTTGATCACCGGCTATTACGAACCGGTCTACCCCGGCAGCCTGACCAAAACCGCCAAAGCCAACGTGCCGGTATACGGCGTGCCGGACGACCTGATCATCGTCAACCTGGAAAGCATCTACCCCGAACTCAAGGGCAAGCGCCTGCGCGGTCGCCTGGAAGGTCGTGTGCTCAAGCCTTACGACGATGCCAGCGCTATCAACGGCCAGGGCTCCACGGCCAAACCGATTGCCTGGCTGACGGACCCGATGGACCTGCAGTTCCTGCAAATCCAGGGCTCGGGGCGCATCCAACTGGCGGGTGGGCGCCAACTGCGCGTCGGTTATGGCGACCAGAACGGCTACCCCTATCGTCCTATCGGCCGCTGGCTGGTGGAACAAGGCGAATTGAAGAAAGAAGAGGTGACCATGGGCGCCATCAGCGCCTGGGCCAAGGCGCACCCGCAGCGCATACCGGAACTGCTGGCGAGCAACCCCAGCTATGTGTTCTTCAGCGCGCGCCCCGACAGCAATGAAGGCCCGCGCGGTTCCTTGAACGTGCCATTGACCGCTGGCTACAGCGTGGCGGTGGATCGCAAGGTGATTCCGTTGGGCAGTCTGTTATGGCTGTCGACCACCAAGCCGGATGGTTCGCCGATCGCACGGCCCGTCGCCGCACAGGACACCGGCGGCGCAATCACGGGTGAAGTGCGCGCGGATCTGTTCTGGGGCACCGGCGATGCGGCGGGTGAGTTGGCTGGGAACATGAAGCAGCAGGGGCAGATCTGGATGTTGTGGCCAAAGGGTGCAGCGTTGCCCCAGGTGCCGGATGCGCCTGCGGGGAACTAAGGGACGCTGAAAATCCAAAATGTGGGAGCGGGCTTGCTCGCGAATGCGGTGTATCAGCCACCTATGTACTGACTGGCACTCCGTATTCGCGAGCAAGCCCGCTCCCACAGGGGATCTTCATCAACCCGTCAGATCGAGACAAAGAAGAAACTCGCAATTAACGCCATCCCCACGAACCACACCAGCGAACGCAGCATCGCCCAGTCTGCCAGGTAGCAAATGATGTACAGCAGGCGGCTGGTGATAAACAGCACGGCCAGCACATTGATGGTCACCAATTCGGCCGTACCCGCCAGGTGCGCGATGATCACTGCTGCCGCGAAGGCCGGCGTGACTTCGAAACTGTTGAGCTGGGCACTGTGGGCACGCTTGGCAAAGCCTTCAAGGGTGTCCAGGAAAGCGCGAGGGTCGTGGTTCTGCCGTGGGCCGAACTTGCCGCCGCTGAACTTGGCCACACCTGTGCACAGGTAAGGTAGAAAAATTGCGATCAACACACACCAGAAAGCGACCGTCATCACACATTCCTTTTGTAGTTTTAAACAGCGATTAGAGTTTTAGCACTAAAAACACCAAACCGCACTCACCCGCTATGAGCCCTGGCTGGCCCAAAGGTTCTATGGCGCTTTATCCAATGCCCTGCAACATCGCGCCGCTGGCGCGGTCCATCCACCCAACCCTGCACTGCCACCCAACCTCCAAGGACCCCGGATGCTTGAACTTGTCGCCGCCTTTATTTGCCTCACCACCCTGCTCACCTATGTGAATTTCCGCTTTATCGGCCTGCCGCCCACCATCGGTGTGATGGTCACGGCCCTGGTGTTTTCGCTGATCCTGCAAGGGTTGAGCGTTCTCGGTTACCCAGGCCTGGAAGAGCGCATCCAGCAATTGATCGGCCAGATCGACTTCGGCGATTTGCTGATGAACTGGATGCTGTCGTTCCTGCTGTTCGCCGGTGCCTTGCACGTGAACCTGAACGACCTGCGCAGCTACCGCTGGCCCATCGGCCTGCTGGCGACCTTCGGCGTATTGATCGCGACCGTGGTGATCGGCAGCCTGGCGTATTACATCTTCGCCCTGTTTGGCTGGCACGTGAGCTTCCTTTACTGCCTGCTGTTCGGCGCGCTGATTTCGCCGACCGACCCGATTGCGGTGCTGGGTGTGTTGCGTACGGCCAATGCCTCGAAACCGCTGAAGACCACTATCGTGGGCGAATCACTGCTCAACGACGGTACCGCTGTCGTGGTCTTCACCGTGTTGCTGGGCATCGCACAACTGGGCGAAACCCCGACCGTCGGCGCCACTGCCCTGCTGTTCGCCCATGAAGCCATCGGCGGCGTGGTATTTGGCGGTCTGATTGGCTACTTGGTCTACCTGATGATCAAGAGCATCGAGCAGCACCAGATCGAAGTGATGCTGACCCTCGCCCTGGTAATCGGCGGCTCGGCGATGGCCACCGAGCTGCACGTCTCGGCACCGATTGCGATGGTGGTCGCCGGTCTGATCATCGGCAACCTGGGCCGCAAGTTGGCGATGAACGACATGACCCGCCGCTACCTGGACGGTTTCTGGGAGTTGCTCGACGACATGCTCAATGCCCTGCTGTTCGCCCTGATCGGCATGGAGCTGCTGCTCTTGCCGTTCAACTGGTTGCACGTATTCGCCGCCAGCCTGCTGGCCGTGGCAATCCTGCTGTCGCGCCTGTTGACGGTGGCCCCGGCGATCCTGCTGCTACGGCGCTGGCGCACGGTGCCACGCGGCACCATCCGTATCCTCACCTGGGGCGGTTTGCGTGGTGGTGTGTCGGTAGCGTTGGCCCTGGCACTGCCGCTGGGCCCGGAGCGTGACCTGCTGCTGAGCATCACCTACATCGTGGTGCTGTCGTCGATCCTGTTGCAGGGGTTGAGTATCGGCAAGCTGGTCAAGCGCGTGACCCGTGATGAGCCCCAGGCCGCATCCGACGCTCACTGATCCTTGTCGATCCGCTGCGGATGCCTGGGGTCCGCAGCCTTTTTGCCCGGCAGGCTGCTTTCGCTGCGAATCTGCGCATGGCTGATCAGCGCAAAGATAAAGCTGCCGCCAATGATATTGCCCGCCAGCGTCGGCCCGGCGAACACCAGCCAGAAGTCCTTCCACGCCAGTTCGCCGGCAAACACCAGGTATGACACCTCCGCCGACCCCACCACGATATGGGTAAAGTCCCCCAGCGCCATCAGGTAAGTGACCAAGATGATGATGAACATCTTGGCGCTTTCCATCGACGGGATCATCCACACCATGGTCGCGATCATCCAGCCGGAGATGATGCCTTTGGCGAACATCTGGCTGGCGTCGTTTTCCATGATCTTGCGCCCGATTTCGAGGAAAGCCTGGTCAGTCCGGGTATCGAAGATCGGCAGGTGCAGCATCACATAAGCCACCAGCAGGGTGCCGCACAGGTTGCCGACCAACACCACCGTCCATAATCGCAACAGTCGCCCGGCGTTGCCCAGGGTGGGCTTGCTCATCACCGGCAGCACCGCCGTCAGGGTGTTTTCGGTGAACAACTGCTGACGCGCGAGGATCACCGCCAGGAAGCCTGCGCAGTAACCGAAGCTGGCGATCACCTTGAAGGCTTCGCCATCTGGCAGGCGCGAGTTGAGCAACCCCATCGCCATCAGCGACAGTCCCATGGTCAACCCGGCTGCCAACGCCGACCACCACAAGGCGGCGACGCTGCGCTCCAACTCTTGGTCGCCCTGGGTGCGGATGATTTCATGCAGCACCGCCGCGCGGGGCGGCTGGTTTTTATCGACGTCCTGCTGCTCTTCCTGCGACAGGTTGGGGGTTTTGCCTGATTTGTCGGTGGCCATGATCATCCGGAGTCCAAGGGGTGCCTGTAGCTACGACACGCCGCCGCGATGGCTGTTCAGTGGCCAGGCAACTAAACCTTTAGCTTCCAGGCCTTGGCCATCTCCACGGTGGTGGAACTGGAGGCCTTGTCCCAAGGCTTGTTGCGTGCCTTGTAACTGTCAACGAGGGTGTCGAGTACCCGGTTGAATTCGGTGGGTGTGGTGGCCCATGCCAGGTCCTGGGCCGCACGGCGCAACAGTTCAACGTTGGACTCGGGCTGGCCGGGCCGGAACAGCGACGGGTAGATCACCTCACGCGTGAAGTTTTCAGCTTTCGTCGCAATATCACGCACGCTCATCTCAGCGACAGCACGGCCAATGACCTTGGACATCGGCAATGCACCGCCTGCGATCTGCTTGGCCGCCGCTTGCAACAACTGCTGAAAATTGGGCTGACGGGCGACATTGAGGCGCCGCCCCAACCAATCGATGTGCTCCGGACGCTCGGCCAGGGCGTCGAGGTTACGCAGGGCCGATGAGATTCTCGGCGTGAACACCAGCGCGCCTTGTGCCTGGTTAGCCTCGGCAATCGCGACATCCAGGACTTGCAACGCCTGTTTTGCGCTTTCCCGAAACATCAGCACATCCGAGGCGGCGGGGTCTTTTTGCAGCGTCGGTTGCACGCTGGCAAGCATTGAATCATCCATGGCCAACACGGCGTCATCCAGCGATTGGAAAGCGTGGTGCTCAAGTGCAGTGGTACGACGCTCCAAATGCGCGTCTACCGCCTGGCGCGCCTTCGCTTGCAGGTGTTGCTTCTGCTCATCCTGCATCGTGAAGTTGACCGTGCCCGTGAGCAGGCCTCGAAAATCGCCTTTCTCAGTCTTGAGGGGCAATGTCACGATCTGCTCGGCGAACGCTTCGAGCTTTTTGTCCTGGAAGGCCCCAGCAGCCGAATGCGCAACGCCCGTGATGCGATCTGCCAGGTGGCTCAAAAAACTGCCACTGCGCGCTCGCTCACCAGAGGCATCTGACTCGAACTTGACGATCAACGCTTCGGACTTGGCCAGGGGGCTCTCGGGAAACGCCCGATCCACCACACCTGGCGCCGGTGTATTGAGCAGCAGGCCGCCGTCCTTGAATGCGGTGGTTTCAGCTGTAGCCTGGAAACCGTGCCCTTGTTCCGTCGGGCTCTTGAACACCAGTGGCAACGCGCCTGAAATATGCGCCGCCCTGGCGATGTCCATCTGCGGCGTCAGGCTCGCATTGAACACCACCAGCTGTGGACGGTCGGCAAACATGCCGGTGCCGGTGATGTTGAGTTGCTTGATCGCAGGTATATCCCGACTCAGCACCTCAAGATCGCCAAACGTAGGGGCGCCGCCGGCACTCAACCTGTCAGCAATGCGCATGATTTGCGCCGACCGGGTTTCCCGAGGGGTTTGCGCGATATGACCCAGAATCGACTGGCGCGACTCATTGCGAATCAGTTCTTCAAGGGGAAGTGCCTCGGTCTGCAGGCGTGGCAGCAAGGTCATCAACAATTGAGAGGTACTGCCGACAGCGCCGGGCAAGCGCCCAACCAGCTTGCCCAGTGTCGTACTGGCATCCTGCATCCAAGCCGTCACGGCGTCTTTGCTATTGAGCAGGCTTGGCAAATCGATACCATCCGACAACTTGTCGAACGCTTCAGCCCCCATGCCACTGGCAATCAGTGCTGCTGAAATAGCACCGGCAGATGAGCCGGAAATCGATTGGATACCTTGCAGCTTCTGGGCGTCCTCAAGTGCCCGCACCACCCCCGAGAAAGCAATGCCCTTGGCGCCACCCCCACTGAGTACCAGGCTGGTGACAGGGGGGGCCGATAAAAACACGTCCACCCGTCCCTGCTGATCACGCATGAGTGTCACATTGCGCGCGCCCTCCGCCTCCACCAGCGGCGTCTCCACCGCTGGCTGGGTCGGGGCATACGCCTCTTCAGTCACTGAGGGTTGAATCTTGGTGATCGAGTTAAACACTTTCATCCATGGGCTCTCTGTACAGGGTGTGGTCCTGAGTGATGAGAGCGCCTGGGAAAGATCCGTGCGGAATGATTTGGTAAAGCAAATCAAAGCGCAGCAGGGTTACTCGGGAAGGCTATCGTCCTTGAACTGGTCCTTCACGTACCGGATCTCGGTGCGGCCGTGGGGCGCTGGCAAGCCATCCTCACCGAGGTTGACGAAGACCATCTTCTCTACCGTGAGGATGCTTTTGCGCGTGATCTTGTTGCGCACTTCACAGGTCAGGGTGATGGAGGTGCGACCAAATTCGGTAGCGGTAATGCCCAGTTCGATGATGTCGCCCTGGCGCGAGGCGCTGACGAAGTTGATTTCGGAGATGTACTTGGTCACCACGCGCTGGTTGCCCAGTTGGACGATGGCGTAGATCGCTGCTTCTTCGTCGATCCAGCGCAGCAGGCTGCCACCGAACAGGGTGCCGTTGGGGTTGAGGTCTTCGGGTTTTACCCATTTGCGGGTGTGGAAGTTCATGGTCACTCCAAAGCGTCTTGCGAAATGATGGGCAACATCATGGCAGAGCCTGGGCCCAAGCTCTATGCGCCATTGCCTATCAACCCCATCAGCGATCTTCATATGGCCGACGGAAAGGCTTGGGAAGTCTGGCGCACACGGCTATAATCGGCGCCGTTTCAAAACGGTCATCTCTAGTTGATACCGTTCTCCCGCCACCTGTCCGAGGGGCGCTGCAGCAGGTTCAACCTGTCAGGCTCGGATGGGGCGTTGTCCGGCCTGGTTAGCCAGCTGGATACTAAACGCACAACGGCGCCCATTCGCACACTACGAATGGAGGCTCTTCATGAGCGCAGTAAACACGCCTGCAGATTTCAACGACTACAAAGTCGCCGACATGTCCCTCGCCGCCTGGGGCCGTCGCGAAACCTTTATCGCCGAATCCGAAATGCCTGCCCTGATGGGTCTGCGCCGCAAGTACGCCGCTGAGCAGCCGCTCAAAGGCGCCAAGATCCTCGGCTGCATCCACATGACCATCCAGACTGCCGTGCTGATCGAAACCCTGGTTGCCCTGGGTGCCGAAGTGCGTTGGTCGTCCTGCAACATCTTCTCGACTCAAGACCAGGCCGCTGCCGCTATCGCCGCTGCCGGTATCGCGGTATTCGCCTGGAAAGGCGAGACCGAAGAAGAGTACGAGTGGTGCCTGGAGCAAACCATCCTCAAGGATGGCGCGCCTTGGGATGCCAACATGATCCTCGACGACGGCGGCGACCTGACCGAGTTGCTGCACAAGAAGTACCCGCAGATCCTGGACCGCGTCCACGGTGTGACCGAAGAAACCACCACCGGCGTGCACCGCCTGCTGGACATGCTGGCCAAGGGCGAGCTGAAAATCCCGGCCATCAACGTCAACGACTCGGTGACCAAGAGCAAGAACGACAACAAGTACGGCTGCCGTCACAGCCTGAACGATGCCATCAAGCGCGGCACCGACCACCTGCTGTCGGGCAAGCAAGCCCTGGTGATCGGCTACGGTGACGTGGGCAAGGGTTCGTCCCAGTCCCTGCGTCAGGAAGGCATGATCGTTAAAGTCTCCGAAGTCGACCCGATCTGCGCCATGCAAGCCTGCATGGACGGTTTCGAAGTGGTTTCGCCGTTCATCAACGGCCAGAACGACGGCACCGAAGCGAGCATCGACAAGGCGCTGCTGGGCAAGATCGATCTGATCGTGACCACCACCGGCAACGTGAATGTTTGCGACGCAAACATGCTCAAGGCCCTGAAGAAGCGTGCTGTTGTCTGCAACATCGGCCACTTCGACAACGAAATCGACACCGCTTTCATGCGTAAAAACTGGGCATGGGAAGAAGTGAAGCCACAGGTACACAAGGTTCACCGTACCGGTGCAGGCGATTTCGACCCGCAGAACGACGACTACCTGATCCTGCTGGCTGAAGGCCGCCTGGTTAACCTGGGCAACGCCACTGGCCACCCAAGCCGCATCATGGACGGCTCGTTCGCCAACCAGGTACTGGCGCAGATCTTCCTGTTCGGCCAGAAGTACGCCGACCTGTCGCCTGCCCAGAAAGCCGAGCGCCTGACCGTGGAAGTATTGCCGAAGAAACTCGACGAAGAAGTGGCCCTGGAAATGGTCCGCGGCTTCGGCGGCGTAGTGACTCAACTGACCAAGACCCAGGCCGACTACATCGGCGTGACGGTCGAAGGTCCGTTCAAGCCGCACGCTTACCGCTACTGATATGCCTGCTGCCCGCTCCCTTTCAAGGGAAGCGGGCTTTATGTGGGAGCGGGCTTGCTCGCGAATGCGGTGTGTCAGTCGACATATTCATCAACTGACCTACCGCATTCGCGAGCAAGCCCGCTCCCACAGTTTTGATTCGGTTTCTTCAGTTGGAGACATCGGCAATGGCTTGAGCCAGCAACGTCAGGCGTGTCGCATCAATGCCCGCCACGTTGGCCCGCCCCGAACTCACCATATACACGCTGTGCTTTTCGCGCAGTTGCTTCACC
>NZ_JACARN010000059.1:0-87439 GCF_013386605.1 Pseudomonas sp. IPO3749
AACCTACATAACCCATTGTTTACCAAAGAGTTTTCCGTTTCGACTGCGCCGGAAGTGGGGCGAATTATAGAGAGTTACAATTCGCCGTCAACCGTTAATTACGCTTTTGTTGCAGAAAGTGGCTTTTTCGCAATAAGGCGTGGAATCCGGCGCATTACAGGCGGGATCCGTAGCACCAGGAGCAGCGCACCTATAGAGGCATAGATAGCCCATTCCTTGAGATCCGCCCGCACAATCCACAACATGTGAAGCAAGCCAAGCCCCAGAATCACGTACACCAGACGATGCAGCTTCTTCCAGCGACTGCCCAATCGGCGTTGACTGTAACGATTCGACGTCACCGCCAGCACCAACAGCGACAGGAAACCCAACGCCCCGACAATTATGTAAGGCCGCTTGCGCAGCTCCACACCCAGTTGCGACCAATCCAACCCAAGCACAAACACACAATAAGCAGCCAGATGTAGCACGACATAAGCAAAGCACCACAACCCAAGCTGCCGGCGTACCGCAATCCACCCTGCCCAACCGCTAAGCTTCTGCAACGGCGTCATTGCCAGGGTGATCAACAACAGTATCAACGTGCCGAGCCCCAGCCGGTCAACCAACACCTTGCCCGGATCCGGCCCCAGGACAGAACTCCAAGCTTCATATAACCAGAACAACGGCCAAACCGCCGCCGCTATAAAGACGCCAATACGCCAGATCGGGTAGCGCATCAGTAATTTTTCCGCAGGTCGAGATCGGTATAAAGAGAGGCCACCTCATCCGAGTAGCCATTGAACATCTGCGTCTCGCGCACATTGGGACTGAACAACCCACTCGGCAGACGACGCTCCCGCGCTTGAGTCCAGCGCGGATGGTCAACCGTAGGGTTCACATTCGCATAAAAACCATATTCGTCCGCTGCAATGCTCTGCCAGGTGGTTTTCGGCTGCTCGCTTACAAGGCTGATGCGAACAATCGACTTCACACTCTTGAAGCCATACTTCCATGGCACGACCAACCGCAGCGGCGCGCCATTTTGGTTAGGCAATTCACGCCCATACATCCCCACAGCGAGGATCGCCAGGGGATTCATCGCCTCATCCAGACGCAGTCCCTCTACATAAGGCCAATCGATCAAGCCAAAACTCGAACGCTGCCCCGGCATGCTCTTGGGATCCTGAAGGGTTTCAAAACGAATGTATTTGGCCTTGGAAGTCGGCTCAACCTGCTTGAGCAACGCAGAGATCGGAAAACCGATCCATGGAATAACCATCGACCACGCTTCGACGCAGCGCAGCCGGTAGATACGCTCTTCTAACTGATACGGCTTCATGAAGTCTTCCAGGGCATAACGGCCTGGCTTCGCAACTTCGCCATCAATCACCACACTCCATGGCTCGGTCTTGAGTGAGCCCGCATTGGTTGCCGGGTCGCCCTTGCCTGTACCGAACTCATAGAAGTTGTTGTAGTGGGTTGCATCCTTGAACGGCGTGATCGCTTCTTCCTTTACCGTGATCGCCTGCCATTTCGTTCCCGGCAGTTTCTCGGTAAACCAATTCGGCGCCTTGCCCGGTTCAACATCAGCGTAACGCGCGGCCTCATCGGCACTCGCCCAACGCGGCAGGCTGCTGGCTGCGATGCCAGCAAGCGCACCACCGAGCAAGCTACGGCGAGAGAGGTAGAAGGATTCAGGTGTGACGTCCGATTCGTGGCAATCGGACGCTTTAGGCAATTTGATTAACATGGCAACTCCGCAGCATTGGAGAACTGATGCACCAATAGACTGCGGAGTATGGGGGAAATTACATTAAGGCAATGTTTTGTCGCGGCGCAGGTGCAGCAAGTACTGAACCGGACCTGAAGCGGCGTAGACCAGGAACGCCAGCAGCAGAATGCGCGGCGGATCACTGAAGACCACGGCAAAGACCAGCACCACTGCCAGAATCGCCACGAAAGGCACACGCCCCTTCAAGTCCAACTCCTTGAAGCTGTTGTACTTGATGTTGCTGACCATCAGCATGCCGGCCGCAGCCACCATCAAGGCCACCAGGAACGACATCTTCGAACCCTGGATGCCGTAATCGCTGAATGCCCAGACAATACCTGCCACCACACCTGCAGCGGCCGGGCTCGCCAAACCGATGAAGTAACGCTTATCGGCAGTCCCCACCTGAGTATTGAAGCGCGCCAGGCGCAAAGCAGCACCCGCGACATAGATGAAGGCAACCATCCAACCGACCTTGCCCATGTCACCCAGCGCCCAGGCAAATGCCAGCAACGCGGGCGCAACACCAAACGCGACCATGTCCGACAACGAGTCGTACTCGGCACCGAAGGCACTTTGCGTATTGGTCATGCGCGCGACACGACCATCCAGGCCGTCGAGCACCATGGCGACGAAGATAGCGATGGCAGCAAAACCGAAATACTTGCTGGCACTCGCCGCATCACCCGCCGCCAGTGCGCTTTGGGCGCTCATGGAGTTGATGATGGAGTAGAAACCGGCAAACAGGTTCGCCGTGGTGAACAGGTTGGGCAGAAGATAGATGCCACGATGCCGGACCTTGCGACCTTCCGCATCATGCCCTTCTTCGACATGCTCATCGATCGGTAGCAGGCTTTCGGCGTCAGAGGCCTGGCCTGGCTCTTCGGGACGTTCGGTCATGGACTTTACCTTGCAACGGTGTGAAAAGAATTCGACAAATACTTGCGGCGCGTGTTCGCCCGCAAACGATGCAGCTTTATACCAGAACCTGCCCCCAAACGAAAAAACGCGGCCTAAGCCGCGTTTTCCGTTGACACGTACGACTTAGTTTTTGGCTTTGTCGACGATCTTGTTGGCACCGATCCACGGCATCATGGAGCGCAGTTGCTCGCCGATGACTTCGATACCGTGAGCGGCGTTGTTACGACGCTTGGCGGTCATCGAAGGGTAGCCGGTAGCGCCTTCGCTGATGAACATTTTGGCGTATTCGCCGTCCTGAATACGTTTCAGGGCGTTGCGCATGGCCTGACGGGACTCGGCGTTGATCACTTCCGGGCCGGTCACGTATTCGCCGTACTCAGCGTTGTTGGAGATCGAGTAGTTCATGTTGGCGATACCGCCTTCGTACATGAGGTCAACGATCAGCTTCAGTTCGTGCAGGCACTCGAAGTAAGCCATTTCTGGCGCGTAGCCCGCTTCAACCAGGGTTTCAAAACCGGCTTTTACCAGTTCGACGGTACCGCCGCACAGAACGGCTTGCTCGCCGAACAGGTCGGTTTCAGTCTCGTCCTTGAAGGTGGTTTCGATGATGCCGGTACGACCGCCACCGACGCCAGCAGCGTAGGACAGTGCCACGTTCTTGGCGTTGCCCGAGGCGTCCTGGTAGATCGCGATCAGGTCAGGGATGCCGCCGCCTTTGACGAACTCGGAACGCACGGTGTGGCCCGGTGCTTTCGGCGCGATCATGATCACGTCGAGGTCAGCGCGCGGCACAACCTGGTTGTAGTGGATCGCGAAGCCGTGGGAGAAGGCCAGGGTGGCGCCCTTCTTGATGTTCGGCTCGATTTCGTTCTTGTACAGCGCGGACTGGAACTCGTCCGGGGTCAGGATCATGACCAGGTCGGCAGCAGCAACGGCGGAAGCAACGTCAGTCACTTTCAGGCCGTGGGCCTCAGCCTTGGCAACAGTGGCCGAGCCTTTGCGCAGGCCAACAGTCACGTCAACGCCGGAATCTTTCAGGTTGCAAGCTTGCGCGTGACCCTGGGAGCCGTAGCCGATAATGGCGACTTTCTTGCCCTGGATGATCGACAGGTCACAATCTTTATCGTAATAAACTTTCATGAGGTTCCTCTATATATCCAGGCCGTAAGGCCATTCGCTAATTTGGGTTAGATGCTGAGTACTTTGTCGCCACGGGCAATCCCGGTGACACCACTGCGTACCGTTTCCAGAATCGAGGCCGTCCCGATCGACTGGATGAAGCTGTCCAGCTTGTCGCTTGTACCGGTCAGTTGAACGGTATAAACGCTGGCGCTCACATCGACGATCTGCCCGCGATAAATATCGGTAGTGCGCTTGATCTCGGCACGTTGGGCACCCGTGGCCTTGACTTTAACCAGCATCAGCTCGCGCTCAATGTGGGCACTTTCCGACAGGTCGACCAGCTTGACCACTTCGATCAGCTTGTTGAGGTTCTTGGTGATCTGTTCGATCACCTCATCGTGGCCCACAGTGGTCAACGTCAGGCGCGACAGAGTCGGGTCTTCGGTCGGAGCCACGGTCAGGCTTTCGATGTTGTAGTTGCGTTGCGAAAACAGACCGACAACACGAGACAGAGCGCCGGGTTCGTTCTCCAGAAGCAGGGAGATAATGTGCCGCATGATTAAGTACGCTCCGTCTTGTTCAGCCACATGTCGCGCATAGAGCCGTCTTTGATCTGCATCGGGTAGACGTGCTCGCTGGTATCCACCTGAATATCGATGAACACCAGGCGGTCCTTCATGGCGAACGCCTCTTCCATCTTCGGCTTCAGATCTTTCAAATCGGTGATGCGAATGCCGACGTGGCCATAGGCTTCAACCAATTTTACGAAATCCGGTAACGATTCCATGTAGGAGTGGGAGTGACGGCTGTTGTAGCTCATGTCCTGCCATTGACGAACCATGCCCAGCACGCCGTTGTTCAGGCAAACGATCTTCACCGGAAGGCCGTACTGCAGGCACGTCGACAGTTCCTGGATGTTCATCTGGATGCTGCCCTCACCGGTGACGCACGCCACGTCGGTGTCCGGGAAGCTCAGTTTCACGCCCATGGCCGCAGGGAAACCAAAGCCCATCGTGCCCAGGCCACCGGAGTTGATCCAGCGGTTAGGCTTGTCGAACTTGTAGTACTGCGCGGCGAACATCTGGTGCTGGCCTACGTCGGAGGTCACAAAGGCGTCGCCCTTGGTCACTTCGCACAGGGTCTCGATCACGGTTTGTGGCTTGATGATGCTGCCGTCGCCCTTGTCGTAAGGGAACAGGCCGCGATCACCGCGCCATTCGTCAATCTGCTTCCACCAACTGGCGACGGATTCCTTGTTCGGCGTCTCGCCAATGTCCTTCAGCGCGGCAACCATTTCGGTCAATACGCTTTCAACAGGACCTACGATCGGCACGTCAGCCTTGATGGTCTTGGAGATGGACGCCGGGTCGATGTCGATGTGGATGATCTTGGCATTCGGGCAGAATTTGCTCGCGCCGTTGATTACTCGATCATCGAAACGTGCGCCCACTGCCAGGATCACATCGGCGTGGTGCATGGTCAGGTTGGCGGTGTAGCTGCCGTGCATGCCGAGCATGCCGACGAACTGACGGTCTGTGCCCGGGAATGCGCCAAGGCCCATCAAGGTGTTGGTCACGGGCAGGTTGAGCAGCTTGGCCAATTCGGTCAAAGGCGCGGAACCGCCGCCCAGAATCACGCCACCGCCTGAGTACAACACAGGACGCTTGGCCGCCAGGAGCATTTCTGCCGCCTTGCGGATTTGCCCGGAGTGCCCACGAACAGCCGGGCTGTAGGAACGCAGCTTGGCTTTCTTCGGGAAGATGTATTCGAATTTTTCCGCCGGGTTGGTCATGTCTTTCGGGATATCGACCACGACAGGACCCGGACGACCGGACTGTGCGAGGTAGAAAGCCTTTTTCATGACTTCCGGGATTTCCGAAGGATGCTTGATCATGAAGCTGTGTTTCACGATCGGCCGGGAGATACCGATCATGTCGGTTTCCTGGAATGCATCGGTCCCTACCATGGTGCTGGGCACCTGGCCGGAAATGATCACCATCGGGATGGAGTCCATATACGCAGTCGCGATGCCGGTAATGGCATTGGTTGCGCCTGGGCCGGACGTTACCAGTACCACGCCGGCTTTACCGGTGGCACGGGCGTAACCGTCAGCCATATGGGTCGCGGCCTGTTCGTGGCGAACCAGGATGTGGGTAACAGCCGGTTCCTTGAACAGTGCGTCGTAGACATGCAGCAGAGCACCACCTGGGTACCCGTAGATATAGTCGACGCCTTCGTCACGCAAAAAGCGGACGAGCATCTCACCACCAGATAAAAGCTCCACGTTGTTCACCTCTAAAACGCCAGAATACCGTCCGTTGAAAACCGACGGGTCTTAATAGGTTTACTTCTCAACAGAGCATGAGCGACGGTGGTCGCCGACTACGTCAGCACTGACTGAGCAAGTATTGGGATCGTCCCAAGTGTTGCGGGCTTTTCCCACCCAGCGCGAGGTAACGCGTTGCGGGTGTAACAGGTCGGCGCGGATGTGCGCCTCATGATCTGCTGAGCGGGCCTGCTTCTGGCAGTCCCGATACAGCGGACTTTGGATTCTTCTGTTTCAGGCCCTTCAAGTCAAGCAATAATTGCGCTTTTTTCCAACTAAGCGCATGAGAACGTAGGAGAAAGGGCTTTGAGGAGGGATAAAACTCGCCTGAATGTCGTCAAGCGGTAGAAATGTGCGCAAGACTGCCGGAAAACCCGGCAGTCAGGCAATTAACGAGCGTCGACGATCAATTGGTCGAACTTTTTCAGCGCGTTACGCAAGCCAAGGCTCTCTTGCGGGCGGTCGGCATAGACCATCTCGGCCATTTCCAGAATGCCCGAGGCATTGGGCAGCGGCAGGTCCTGTTCGAGGATCTGCTTCATGCGCACCAGGAAGATCCACTGCAGCCACTGGTGAAAATCCAGGGTATCCACGGAAAAGGGCTCGACACTGCTGAGCGCCTCGGCGCTGGGGGACACATCGTCCCACCAGCCCTGCACGCGCAACTCTCGCTCAATCAGCAACAACTGTTCGGCGATAGCAGGAAAGCGTGCATCCATCAGAGGCTGACCTTGGCTTTTTGACGCGCCTGGGCAGCGCCAGCGGCATCGCCTTGTGCGGCACGCGCGTCGCCAATCAACGCCCACAGGCTGGCTTGCAGGTCGGGACGGCCGTTGGCGAGCGACAAGCCGCGACGGGCGAACTGCTCGGCCTGCGGTGCATCACCCTGGGCCATTCGTACCTGGGCCAGGCGATACAACACTTGCGGCTCCCGTGGCGCAACGCGTTGGGCACGCTCAAGGCTCGACGACGCACCGTTCAAATCGCCACCCGCCTGTTGTTGCTGGGCAGTGGTCAACAAGGCCAGCACCGGGCCATCCAGCTGCTCATCAGCCGAAAGGCCACTGCCGCTGGACGAGGATGGAATGCCACTCGGCGTCGATGGCATGTTGTAGGTGCCCTGGTTGATCGGGGCCGCCTGGATCGGCGCGGTATCGATCGGGCCGGAAGTGCTTGGCCCTGGTGTCCACGGCTCGGCGCTGATTGGTGCCGATGTCGCTGCGCCACCGCCTGGCACCATCACTACCACACCCGAATCCTGCGGCACGGCCTGTGGTTTGGCTTGGGCAGGACGATTGGTCACGGTCTGGCGGAAACCGCCATTGGCCGAAATCCGATCGTTATTGGAGACGGCCGTGCTCGAGTCCACCACGGGAATGGAGCCGCGCTGCACGCTGGAGCAACCGCCGAGCAAAGCCAGAGCTGTAATAGCTGGAAACAACCACTTGTTCACTTGAAACCCTCTTTGCTTAATTCATCCAGCCCTTGACCCAATCCATCACCGATTCCGCATCTGCAGGGGCACTGCCACCGCACGCGGCGCCGGGTGGCGGTTCGCTGCCGCGAATATACGGCATCTGCACCGCGCCCGGACAGTTGGCATCGGAGCCCTGCCCCGTGTGTGGATCGATCCAGGCCTGCACGATGTTATCCGGCTGCGGCATATTCAACGGCAACGGGTCGGCCTTACGCATGAAACTGGTCCAGACCTGCAGCGCACCGGTCGCACCGGTGAATGGCGTCTTGCCGTTATCGTCACGCCCCAGCCACACGACAGCCAACACGTCCTGGCCGAAGCCTGCGAACCAGCTGTCGCGCGAGTCGTTACTGGTACCTGTCTTACCGGCCAACGTCAGGTTCGCCGGCAGCACGCTGTAGACCGAACGCCCGGTACCTTCACGCATCACGCGCTGCATGGCGTTCTGGATCAGGTAGATGGAACCTGCGTCAAACCGCTGCTGAATCTGGAACGGGTAGCGTTTGAGCGGCTCGCCCTCGGCGGTCAACACGCTGCGGATCCCGCGCATCGGTGTATTGAAGCCACCGTTGGCGAGGGTCTGGTACATGGTCGCAACTTCCATCGGCGTCATTGCGCCAGCGCCCAGCAGGATCGACGGGAAGGCCGGGAACTCACGGGTGACGCCCAACCGCGCGATGGTCTTGAGGACATTCGGTACGCCGACTTCAAGGCCGAGGCGCGACGTGGAAATGTTGTAGGAGTGCGCAATACCCTGATACAGGAACACCGTACCGTGGGAGCGACGGTCGAAGTTCTGCGGCGTCCACACCTGGCCATCAGCCCCTTTGACCGACAGCGGATCATCCGACAACCAACTGGTCAGGGTGTACTTGCTCGGTTTTTCCAAGGCGGTCAGGTAAACGGCGGGCTTGACCAGCGAACCGATCGGCCGCACCGCATCCAGTGCGCGGTTGAAGCCGGCAAAGCTGGCCTGACGGCTGCCGATCATGGCCTGTACTTCACCGGTCTCCGGGTTGGTCACCACCATGGCCGCTTCGACTTCATCAGAACCTTTGCGGCCCGTCAGGCGTTTGAAGGTGTCATTGACCGACGCTTCGGCTTTCATCTGCAGGATCGGGTCGAAACTGGTGAAGATCCGCAGGCCTTCTTCGGTCAAGTCTTCGTCGCGGTAGTCTTCACGCAGTTGGCGTTTGACCAGGTCGATAAAGCCTGGGAAGGAGCTGTCTGCCAGTTTGCCGCGAGTGGTTACACCCAGTGGCATTTTCTTGGCCGCGGCGACTTGCTCAGCGGTGGCGACACCCTGCTGCTCAAGCACGTCGAGCACCAGATTGCGACGCTCCAGCGCACGCTCGGGATTGCGGCGCGGGTTGTAGTAGGACGGTCCCTTGACCATGCCCACCAGCAACGCGACCTGGTGCAACTTCAGTTCGGACAGCGGCTGACCAAAGAAGAACTGGCTGGCCAAGCCGAAACCGTGCACGGCGCGCTGGCCATCCTGACCGACGAATACCTCGTTGAGGTACGCCTCAAGGATTTCCTGCTTGCTGTAGTGCAGCTCCAGCAGCATCGCCATCATCGCTTCGGTGAGTTTGCGGGTCAGGCTGCGCTCGTTGGTCAGGTAGAAGTTCTTGACCAATTGTTGCGTCAGCGTACTGCCGCCCTGAGTCATCTTGCCGCCGGAGGTGTTCACCCAGACCGCGCGGGCGATCGACTTGGGCGAGACACCCCAGTGATGGTAGAAATCACGGTCTTCAACGGCAACCAGGGTTTCCAGCAGGTATGGAGGCACCTGATCGAGCTTGATCAGGATGCGATCTTCAAGGTTTTTCGGGTAAATGCCGCCAATCATCAGCGGTTCGAGGCGAACCACCGGCAACTTTGAACCGTTGAGCGACGACAGTTCGGCTACATAATCGCCCGAGAAGCGCACGCGCACCGGCTGGGCTTTCTCCAGGCCTTCGTAGAACTGGAAGCCACGGGTATTCAGGTCGACGGTGTTGCCACTGACGGCGGCCGCACCGGGACCGTTGCTCACGGGTTCGCGGCGGTAGCCCAAGGCGTCGAGCTCGGTAAGGAAGTCGTCCTTGCTCAGCTTCTGGCCGGTGAACAGTTCCAGCGGGCGTGCGTACACCTTGGCCGGAATGGTCCAGCGCTTGCCAGAGAACTTCTCCTGCACCACGGCATCGAGATACACCGCAAAGCCAGCGAGTACTACCAGGCCTACCAGGCCGAGCTTGAGCGCCCAGCCCAGCCAAGGGCGCAGGCCACGGGAAGGAGGTTTTTTACGGGAACGGGGAGATCGGGTTCGAGTCATGGCGGCGGATTATACGCACTTTATTGATGATCAACATGAGCCGGACAGCGGTTTGCACGACCGCTCGTAGCGGCCATAATGCCCGCCATGTTTTTCCCCAGACTTTGAAGGATCGCCCGTGAGCCAGTCCCTGATCGCTGCCCTGCAAAACCCGGCTTTATACCCTCACCCGGTTGAAGCGTTTCAAGTCATCGAAACCCATATTTCCTGGGTCGTCCTCACCGGCCCGTATGCCTATAAGCTGAAGAAGCCGATGAACTTCGGCTTTCTCGACTTCACCGACCTGGAAAAGCGCGGTCACTTCTGCCGCGAAGAACTGCGCCTCAACCAGCGCCTGACCGAAGATTTGTATCTTGAAGTGTTGCCGATCACCGGCAGTGCCGAAGCCCCGCAATTGGGCGGCGATGGCCCGGTCGTCGAATACGCGCTGAAAATGCGCCAGTTCCCGCAGAGCCAACTGCTCAGCACCTTGCAGGCCAACGGTGAACTGACCAGCGCGCACATCGATGAGATGGCCAAGCAAATCGCGCACTTCCACCTCACGGCGCCAAAAGTCCCGCAGGAACACCCGGCCGGCACTCCGGATGAAGTCATGGCACCGGTTCGCCAGAATTTCGACCAGATCCGTCCGTTCCTCAGCGACAAAGCCGACCTGGCTCAGCTGGACGCCCTGTTGGCCTGGGCCGAAAGCAGCTTCGAGCGCCTCAAGCCGCTGTTCTCCCAGCGTAAAAAAGACGGTTTCACCCGCGAATGCCACGGTGATATTCACCTGGGCAACGCCACCTTGATCGATGGCCATGTGGTGATCTTCGACTGCATTGAGTTCAACGAGCCGTTCCGCTTTACCGATGTGTACGCCGACACCGGCTTCCTGGCCATGGACCTTGAAGACCGGGGCCTCAAGTCCCTGGCTCGTCGCTTTATCAGCCAGTACCTGGAACTGACCGGTGACTATCAAGGCCTGGAAGTACTGAACTTCTATAAAGCCTATCGCGCTCTGGTCCGCGCCAAGATCGCGCTGTTCAGCATGCCGAGTGAAGCCAGCCCGGTGCAACGCGCCACGACCCTGCGCCAATACCGCAACTACGCCAACCTGGCAGAAAGCTACAGCACCATTCCGTCGCGCTTCCTGGCCATTACCCACGGTGTGTCGGCCGTCGGTAAAAGCCACGTGTCCATGCGGCTGGTGGAAGCCCTGGGCGCCGTACGCCTGCGTTCGGATGTGGAGCGCAAGCGCCTGTTCGGCGAACAACAGGTGGCAAACACGCCACAGGCCGGGATCTATGCGGCCGACGCCAGTGCGGCAACTTATGCACGCTTGAATGAAATCGCCGATACCGTGCTACGCGCCGGTTACCCGGTGGTGCTGGATGCGACCTTCCTTAAACGCGAACAACGCGATGCAGCGGCCAAAGTAGCCGAGGCCACCGGCGCCCCGTTCCTGATCCTGGATTGCAATGCGCCGCAAGCCGTTATCGCCAGTTGGTTGGCACAACGTCAGGCGGACAAAAACGATCCTTCCGACGCGACACTGGCTGTTATCGAAGAACAGCAGGCCAAGCGTGACCCGCTGACTGCCGAGGAATTGCTCCTCAGCAAACGGGTTGAGACCAATGAAAGTGGCACCCTCGATGCGCTGGTGGCGCATATTCGTCAGCGCCTGCCTGGTCTGTAAGAAAAATTTCTTGGTCGTGTCGTCTACTTAGGGGGCACGGCCAAGCAATAGTGGCACTATAATGGCGTCATAAATCCAACAGGAGTCGCCGTCATGAGTCACCCCAAGCTTCTTGATACGCCGCTTTACTCGCTCCTGCATAAAGACGATATCCGTGGCTTCAACCAGGAACGCCCGAAAGACGGGGTCATCGACATGCGCGGTGGCGACTTCCGTGGGCTGGATTTGCGTGAGCTGAACACCGCTGGCGTGGATTTCACCGATGCCTATTTCCGCTCCGCCGACCTGCGCGGCCTGGACCTGCGTGACTGCCCACTGGAAGGCGCCAGCCTGGCCCATGCGCAGATTTCCGGAACGTACTTCCCACCAGAGCTGACCGCTGATGAGATCCTCATGTCGGTTAATTTCGGTACTCGCCTGCGCTACCGCACCCGCTGAAACGCGCTGCTTAAGCCCCGGTTCGCGCAGCCGAGCCGGGGACTTCCCTCCTGCCTGACCTCGCCATTCTTATAAGCTTTAGGCCGTTTCCGACTAAAGAACTACGCTTTTCCTACTGAGCGCTACACTCCTTTGCAGGCTTGCCTGGTCTCGATACCCACCGCACCATTCGGCCGTCGCAAGGAGGCTTGATGAACGATGAGCTGCAACACCTGAAAAACCTCGGCAAGACGTCAGCACAGTGGCTGCATGCGGTGGGCATCCACAGTGCGTCGGACTTGCGCCGCCTGGGTGCGGTCGATGCTTACCGGGCCGTCCGGACACGCGGGTTTCGCGCCTCGAAAGTATTGCTGTATGCAATAGAAGGGGCCTTGATGGATGTGCACTGGAATGACATTCCTGCCGAGCGCAAGGAAGCGTTGAACCGCCAATTGGACGCGTTATCGGCACGCCAGAAGAATTAGCTCGTCGATTAACCCCAGCATTTACAGGCATTGCGAACAGGCGTTTGAGAAAACGCAGAGAACATGCAAAAACAAATGTTGACTCTCAAATGAGAATCGTTATGATTATCACAACTGGTCGCGAGATCAGCCGATAACTGAAAGACCATTGGTTCGGACTCTCAGATTATCTCCTCATCAGGCTAATCACGGTTATTTGACCCGGCTCTTGCCGGGTCTTTTTTTGCCTGTAAAAAAGCCGACTTCAGCGCGCAATGATCAGCGGATGCCCACGCTCCGGATGGGGCTGCACCAGCACATCCAATCCAAACACCGCCTTCAACGGTTCAGGTTGCATTACCTGCGCGGGTGTATCCAAAGCATGCGGGCGCCCTGCTTCCAGCAGCAGAATCCGATCGCAGTAGCGCGCTGCCAGGTTCAAGTCGTGAAGGATCACCAACACCGCCGCCCCTCGATCAGCAAAGGTACGAATGGCTTGCAAAGTGGTGTGTTGATGCAAAGGATCCAGCATCGACGTCGGCTCATCCAGCAACAGCGTCTGCCCCGCCTCACCGGGCCACAGCTGTGCCAGCACCCGTGCCAGGTGCACCCGCTGGCGCTCGCCACCGGACAACGCCAGGTAGCTGCGGCCGCTCAAGTGGCCGACATCTGCCGCCTGCAGGGCCGCCTCGATGATCTGGTCATCGCGGACTCGCCCGGTCTGATGAGGCAAGCGCCCCATGCCGACCACCTCTTCGACACGGAAAGCAAAGTCCAGCGTCGAACTTTGCGGCAATACCGCCAGGCGTTGTGCCCGCTGCGCACCGCTCCACTCACTCAACGGGCGTTGATCCAGCCACACATTGCCTTGGTCGGGGTGCAACTCACCACACAACCCACCGAGCAGCGTACTTTTGCCCGCACCATTGGGGCCCAGCACGCCAAGTACTTCCCCCGGTAATAGGTCGAGGGTGACATCCGCCAGCACGGTTTTGCGACCACGACGGATCTGCAGGTCTTCCACACGCAGCATCAGGCACGCCCCCGCAACAACAGGTAAAGAAAAAACGGCGCGCCGATAAATGCGGTGACGATACCGATCGGCAATTCAGCCGGCGCCAGGGCAAGCCGTGCGACCAGATCGGCAAACAACAGCAGGCTCGCACCTGCCAGAACCGATGCCGGCAACAACACGCGATGGTCCGGCCCCGCCAGCAAACGCACCAGATGCGGCACCACCAGCCCTACAAAACCGATCATGCCCGCGGCAGCCACCGCTGCCCCGACGCCCAGCGCCGTGCAGAAAACCAGTTCGCGCTTGAGCCCTTCCACATCGATGCCGAGATGATTGGCCTCCGACTCACCCAGCAGCAAGGCATTCAACGCCTTGGCCCGGCGCGGCAACCAAAGCGCCACGCCCGCGCTCACCAGCAACAATGGCCATAAGCGCGAATAGCTCGCGCCGTTGAGGCTGCCCAGGTTCCAAAAGGTCAGCGTGCGCAAGGTGGCGTCGTCGGCCAGGTAGGTGAACAGACCCACGGCCGAACTGGCGAGCGCCGTGAGGGCAATGCCGGCGAGCAGCATCGTCGCGACGTTGGTCTGGCCGTTACGCCGCCCCAGTCGATAGACCAGTGCAGTCACACCCAGCCCACCCAGGAATGCACACAGCGACAGAAGATAGGGGCCAAACGCATCCGGCAAACCGCCGTAAAACGAACCCCCGACAATCGCTACCGCCGCCCCCAGCGCAGCGCCACTGGAAACCCCCACCAGGCCTGGATCAGCCAAGGGATTGCGAAACAGCCCCTGCATCGCCACCCCAGACAAGGCCAACACACCACCGACGGCCAAGCCCAGCAACGTGCGCGGCAAACGGATCTGCCCCAGGATCAGCTCAGCCTGCTCCAGCCCTTGAGCCTCAATCGGCAGCCCCATCAAGCGCAAAGCGGCTTTTAGCGTATCCAGCAACGGTAAGCTGACCGGTCCCAGCGCCAAAGAAAGCCAGATCGCCAAGGCACACAACAGCGCCAGCCCAACAAACAGCGTCTTCGGTTTTACCAGAGTGGTCATTGGGCTGGCTTGGCCTGGGACAGGTAGAACCCGGCAGACAGGTCCGCGAGGCTTTGTGGTAAACGCGGCCCAAGCCCGCCGACCAGCAATGTAGGGTCTACCTCAAATACCCGCCCAGCCTTGGCCGCCGGCGTGGACGCCAGGATCGGGTTTTCTTTGAACAGCGCCGCACGCGCCGCATCCCCGGTCAAGGCACGATCCGCAAACACCAACACATCCGGGCTCAACCCCGCCAACGACTCCACCGAAAACGGCTTGTAGCCGGTATGGGTGGCCAGGTTGCGTCCGCCCGCCTGCTGCAACATCCAGTCAGCCGCCGTGTCTTTACCCGCGATCAGCGGCTTGCCGCCTGCATGACCCAGCAACAGCAATACGCCGGGGGCCTTTTGGGTGCTCTGAGCCTTGGCGACCCAGCGCTTCTGCTGATCCAGCGCTTGCTCATATCCGGTAAACAATTCGTTGGCCCTGGCCTCTGCGCCCAGCAACTTGCCCAGGTGCTGAAGGTTGCCCTTCAACGTCGGCAAGTCAGGCTGCGCGGAAAACATCTCCACCTGCACGCCCGCGCTGCGGATCTGCGCAAGGATGGGCGGCGGGCCCATTTCTTCAGTACCCACCAACACCTGCGGACGCAGACTCAAGATGCCTTCAGCCGACAACTGCCGCTGGTAGCCAATGCTCGGCAACGCCTTAAGCGACTCCGGATGCTGGCTGGTGGTGTCTACCCCCACCAATTTCGCCTCACCGCCCAAGGCCGTCACCCATTCCGACAGGGCCCCACCGGCACTCACCCAACGTTGTGGCAGTTCAGAGGCTTGCGCCCCAGGGTTGACCAGCAGTCCGACAACAAGCGCAATAGCACTGGCACTCAGGCGCATAACAGGGTTTCCTTCCAGGGGCAGGGCCGCTCAAACGCTCATCAATGTGACAGATAATCCCTGCCCCGCATCGTATTGAGCGCCCGGTCAGCCAACGGGCGAAGCCGGCATTTGATAATTGTTTGCATTTGAACGTCAAGGCACTTAAGGACTGAAATGAAGTTTCTCTGCTCCTCCGATACCCTCGAGCCAGACAGCAGCCTCGGTTTTGAAATCGATGGTTGCAAATTGTTGGCCGTGCGCCGGGACGGCGTTGCCTACTTCTATATCAACCGTTGCCCCCATCGCGGCATTCCACTGGAATGGCAGCCCAACCGGTTCCTCGACGACAGCGCCAGCCTGATCCAGTGCGCCACCCACGGCGCGCTGTTCCTGATCGAGAGCGGCGAGTGCATCTCCGGCCCTTGCGCCGGACAAAGCCTCACCGCCCTGCCCGGCCGCGAAGACGCCCAGGGGCTGTGGGTGGAACTCTAGTCGAGCAGCACGTCCAGGCGCCGGTCCACGCATATTTCTTCGGATGTCACGCGCACGCCATACGCCAGCACCTCCACCCCGGCCGCCTCGGCTTCACGCAAGGCCGCAGCGTAGCCGGCGTCGATTTCCACGGCCGGACGCACGGCATCAATCCCCGAGAGATTGACGCAATACAACTGCACCGCCCGCACACCGTCACGCGCCAGATGGGCCAGCTCGCGCAAATGCTTGGCGCCTCGCTGGGTCACCGCATCAGGGAAAGCGGCCACCGAAGTACCGTCGAAACCCAGGGTCACACTTTTGACTTCGACGTAGGCCGCGCCGTCGGGATACTCCAAACGAAAGTCGATGCGGCTTTTCTCCTGACCGTAAGGTACTTCACGCTTCAAGGCGGTGAAGCCGTTCAGCTCGGTGATGACACCCGCATGCAACGCTTCCTCGATCAGTTGATTGGCACGCGCCGTGTTCACACACGCCAAGCGGCCCTGGGGCGTCTCGGCGATTTCCCAGGTGCCGGGCAACTTGCGCTTGGGGTCGTTGGAGCGACTGAACCAGACCTGCCCACCTTCGACCATGCAATTGAGCATCGAGCCAGTGTTGGGGCAGTGAATGGTCAGCAACTCACCGGTAACGGTTTCGATATCGGTAAGAAAACGCTTATAGCGACGAATCAACCGCGCTTCTTCGAGGGGAGGATGAAAGCGCATCAGCCTTGCCAGCTCCGCAAGCCACGGGCGATCCGCTCCACCGCTTCCTGTAGCCGATCGAGGTTTTGGGTGTAGGCAAAACGCACATGGTGGCCGGCTTGGTAGCGGCCGAAATCCAAGCCAGGGGTAAAGGCCACATGTTCGGTTTCGAGGAAGTGGCGGCAAAATGCGAAGGCATCACCGCCGAACGCGCTGATATCAGCATACAAATAGAACGCGCCTTCCGGCTCAACCGCGATACCGAATCCCAGCTCGCGCAAGGCGGGCAGCAAGAAATCGCGACGGCGGCCGAATTCAGCGCGGCGCTCTTCCAGAATGCTTAGGGTTTGCGGGGTAAAACAGGCCAATGCCGCGTGCTGCGCCATGCTCGGCGCACTGATGTAGAGGTTTTGCGCGAGCTTCTCCAACTCACCCACCGCCGCCGGTGGTGCCACCAGCCAACCCAGGCGCCAACCGGTCATGCCGAAATACTTCGAAAAACTATTCAGGACGAACGCATCGTCGTCGACTTCCAGCACGCTGGCCGCATCGGTGCCGTAGGTGAGGCCATGGTAAATCTCATCCACCACCAGATGGCCGTTGCGCGCCTTGATGGCAGTTGAAAGACCGGCCAATTCATCACGGGTGAGAATCGTGCCGGTCGGGTTGGCTGGCGATGCCACCAAAGCGCCCACACTGTCCTGATCCCAATGCTTGGCCACCAGGTCGGCGGTCAACTGATAGCGCACCTCAGGGCCGACCGGAACTAGTTGCGCCGCCCCCTCCACCAAGCGCAGGAAGTGGCGGTTGCAAGGATAGCCAGGGTCGGCGAGCAGCCAATGCTTGCCCGGATCCACCAGCAAACTGCTGGCGAGCAGTAATGCGCCAGAGCCGCCGGGAGTGATCAGGATGCGCTCGGGGTCCACGCTCAACCCGTAGCGCTGCTGATAGAAACCGCTGATAGCCTCGCGCAACTCAGGCAAGCCACGGGCGGCGGTATAGCGCGTCTTGCCGTTGGCCAACGCTGCCTGGCCGGCCTGGATGATCGGTTCGGCGGTGGTGAAGTCCGGCTCGCCGATTTCCAGGTGGATCACGTCATGGCCGGCGGCCTGCAGCTCATTGGCGCGCGCCAGCAATGCCATGACATGAAAAGGTTCGATGGCGCGACTGCGCGCACTGTAGGGCTGAGCCATTAGCCTTCCTTAACGGTGAGGACAAAATCTGGATTCTACCGAACCCGCGCCGTAAAACATGTTCTATTGCCTGCCCGACGGCAGGTGTCGTCCGGGCAAGCGCCAGCAAAACGACTAAAATCTACATCTGAGGCAACACATACCCAGCAACGACGGGCTGATGCAGTTTGCAACCCCATTGCCGTGGGCCTCGACAACCGGGAGTGGCGCACCCCGAATCTATCTGGTAAGTTCGCCCGCTTGCAGCCGCAGGGCCGGCAGGTGTCGGTGACGTTGCAATCCTGCGCAATGGATTAGAAGAGTGAGAGGCGGTCTATTCATGTCCACCCAAGCAAAGCAACAGCAGACTCAAGGCCTCAATGGCTTCGAACCTTACGTAGAAAAGAAAGGTGAGGAGTACATGGGCGAGCCCATGCGCGAGCACTTCACCAAAATCCTGAACAAGTGGAAACAGGACTTGATGCAGGAGGTCGACCGCACGGTTGACCATATGAAGGACGAAGCAGCCAACTTCCCTGATCCGGCCGACCGTGCGAGCCAGGAAGAAGAATTCGCCCTTGAACTGCGCGCCCGTGATCGCGAGCGCAAGTTGATCAAGAAGATCGACAAGACGCTGCAGCTGATCAAGGACGAAGAATACGGCTGGTGCGAATCCTGCGGTGTCGAGATCGGCATCCGTCGCCTGGAAGCCCGCCCAACCGCGGACCTCTGCGTAGACTGCAAGACCTTGGCTGAAATCAAGGAAAAACAGGTCGGCAAGTAATCCAGCCGAACTGAACGAATGGGGCGTGCGAACGCTCCATTTTTGTTTCTGGCGTTTACCGAATTTCCAGTAGTATCCGGCCCATGACAGCCTCTACCTATATCGGGCGCTTTGCCCCCACACCCAGCGGCCACTTGCATTTCGGCTCCCTGGTCGCCGCCCTCGCCTCCTACCTCGACGCCCGCGCCAAGCAAGGCCTATGGCTGATGCGTATGGAAGACCTCGACCCACCCCGTGAAGAACCCGGCGCACAGGCCGCAATCCTGCACGCACTGGAAAGCTATGGCTTCGAGTGGGACGGTGAACGGATCCTACAAAGCGAGCGGCACGAGGCCTACGCCAAAGTCCTGAACGACCTGTTCAACCACGGCCTGGCCTACGCCTGCACCTGTTCACGCAAACAGCTTGAACCCTACAACGGGATCTACCCGGGCCTGTGCCGCAATGCTGGCCATGACCAGCAAGACGCCGCCATCCGTTTGCGTGTTCCCGAGCTTGAGTACCACTTTACCGACCGCGTCCAGGGCGAATTCCGACAGCACTTGGGCCGCGACGTAGGCGATTTCGTCATCCGTCGCCGCGACGGCCTGTACGCCTATCAACTGGCGGTGGTACTCGACGATGCGTGGCAAGGTGTGACCGATATCGTGCGCGGTGCCGACCTGCTGGACTCGACGCCTCGCCAGCTCTACCTGCAAGAACTACTCGGCCTGCGCCAACCGCGCTACCTGCACGTGCCACTGATCATCCAGCCGGACGGCAATAAACTGGGCAAATCCTACCGTTCGCCGCCGTTGACACCTGACCAGGCCACGCCTTTGCTATTGAGGGCATTACGCGCCCTAGGCCAGCAACCCGGCGACGAACTGTTGCACGCCAGCCCGCGGGAATTGCTGCATTGGGGCATTGCGCACTGGGATGCCACGCAGATCCCGCGCACACTCACGCTGGCCGAAGCGCAATTGAGCTGAAGGCGCTTGCAGCTTGCCAAGCATCCGTTACCATCGCCGCACGTTTTTACACAGAGGCCAACATGTACATCTATCGATTGGTCCTGCTGTTGGTCGTCGGGATCTACCTGTTCTCCCCCGCCATCATGGATTGGTGGATCGACGCCACGGGCGCCTGGTATCGCCCTTATCTGCTGTGGTTGATCCTGATCGTCGTGACTTTCATCCTGCAGAGCCAAAAAGATGCCGATGAGCTTTAGCCTCACCCAGATGCTGCTGATCAGCGCCGCCTACCTGGCCGCGTTGTTCGGGGTGGCCTGGATCAGTGAGCGCGGAATGATTCCGCGGGCGATCATTCGCCATCCGTTAACCTACACCTTGTCCCTCGGTGTGTACGCCAGTGCCTGGGCGTTCTATGGCACCGTGGGCCTGGCCTATCAGTACGGTTATGGCTTTCTGTCCAGCTACCTCGGGGTGTCCGGCGCGTTTCTGCTGGCACCGGTGCTGCTGTACCCGATTCTGAAGATCACCCGTACCTACCAATTGTCTTCCCTGGCCGACCTGTTTGCCTTCCGCTTTCGCAGCACCTGGGCGGGCGCGCTGACCACCGTTTTCATGCTGATCGGCGTGCTGCCATTGCTGGCCCTGCAAATCCAGGCGGTGGCCGACTCCATCAGCATCCTGACCCGCGAGCCGGTGCAACATCGCGTAGCGCTGGCCTTCTGTGCGCTGATCACCCTGTTCACGATTTTCTTCGGTTCGCGCCATATCGCCACCCGCGAAAAACATGAAGGCCTGGTATTTGCGATTGCCTTCGAGTCGGTGATCAAGCTGATCGCCATCGGCGGCGTCGGCCTCTATGCGCTCTACGGCGTGTTCGATGGCCCACAGCAGCTTGAGCTTTGGTTGCTGCAAAACCAGACCGCCCTCGCCGCCCTGCACACGCCTTTGCAGGAAGGCCCATGGCGCACGCTGCTGCTGGTGTTCTTCGCCTCGGCCATCGTGATGCCGCACATGTACCACATGACATTCACCGAGAACCTCAACCCGCGCTCGCTGGTCAGCGCCAGCTGGGGCTTGCCGTTGTTCCTGCTGCTGATGAGCCTGGCGGTGCCGCTGATCTTGTGGGCCGGCCTGAAACTGGGGGCCACCACCAACCCTGAATACTTCACCCTCGGCATCGGCATTGCCGCCAACAGCCCAGCCTTGGCGCTGCTGGCTTATGTGGGTGGATTGTCAGCGGCGAGCGGGCTGATCATCGTCACGACCCTGGCACTGTCCGGCATGGCGCTGAATCACTTGGTGCTGCCGCTGTACCAGCCGCCGGCCGAGGGCAATATCTACCGTTGGCTGAAATGGACACGGCGCGCGCTGATCGTCGCGATCATCATGGCCGGCTACGGGTTCTATCTGTTGCTGGGCGCCGGGCAGGACCTGGCCAACCTGGGCATTGTCGCGTTTGTGGCCACCTTGCAGTTCCTGCCGGGAGTGCTGTCGGTGCTGTACTGGCCGACCGCCAATCGCCGTGGCTTCATTGCCGGTTTGCTGGCCGGGATCCTGGTGTGGGTCGTGACCATGCTGCTGCCGCTGGTCGGCAATCTGCAGGGCTTCTACATCCCGTTGTTGAACATGATCTACGTGCTCGATGACACCAGTTGGCACATGGCCGCGATTGCCTCCCTGGCCGCCAACGTCCTGATGTTCACCCTGATCTCGTTGTTCACCAACGCCAGCCCGGAAGAAACCAGCGCCGCCGAAGCCTGCGCTGTGGACAACGTGCGTCGCCCACAGCGCCGCGAATTGCATGCAGCCTCACCCCAGGAGTTCGCCACGCAACTGGCCAAGCCACTGGGTGCCAAGGCGGCGCAAAAAGAGGTCGAACAGGCGCTGCGCGATCTCTATCTGCCGTTCGATGAGCGGCGCCCCTACGCGCTGCGCCGTCTGCGTGATCGCATCGAAGCCAACCTGTCCGGGCTGATGGGACCGAGCGTGTCCCAGGACATGGTGGAAACCTTCCTGCCCTACAAGGCCGGCGGCGAAAACTACGTCACCGAAGACATCCATTTCATCGAGAGCCGGCTGGAGGATTACCACTCACGCCTCACCGGCCTCGCCGCCGAACTTGACGCCCTGCGCCGCTACCACCGCCAGACCCTGCAGGAACTGCCGATGGGCGTGTGCTCCCTGGCCAAGGACCAGGAGATCCTGATGTGGAACAAGGCCATGGAAGAACTCACCGGCATCGCCGCACAGCGCGTGGTCGGTTCACGCCTGAACACGCTTGGCGATCCCTGGAAAGAATTGTTGCAAGGCTTTATCAACCTGCCCGACGAGCACTTGCACAAACAGCACCTGGCGCTCGACGGCCAGACCCGTTGGCTCAACCTGCACAAAGCCGCCATCGACGAGCCCCTGGCACCCGGTAACAGCGGCCTGGTGTTGCTGGTGGAAGACCTGACCGAAACCCAGATGCTCGAAGACAAGCTGGTGCACTCCGAGCGTCTGGCCAGCATCGGCCGGCTGGCGGCGGGCGTGGCCCATGAAATTGGCAATCCGATCACCGGTATCGCCTGCCTGGCGCAGAACCTGCGCGAAGAACGCGAAGAAGACGGCGAGATCACTGAGATCAGCGGGCAGATTCTCGAACAGACCAAGCGCGTCTCACGCATCGTGCAGTCGCTGATGAGCTTCGCCCATGCCGGCGCCCATCAGAATCAGGACGAAGCGGTGTGCCTGGCCGAAGTGGCGCAGGATGCCATTGGGCTCTTGGCCTTGAACCGGCGCAATTTCGAAGTACAGTTCTTCAATTTATGCGATCCCGACCACTGGGTGGATGGCGACTCACAACGCCTGGCCCAAGTGCTGATCAACCTGCTGTCCAACGCCCGTGACGCCACTCCGGCCGGCGGTGCGGTACGCGTCAAGACCGAGGCTTTCGAACATACGGTCGATCTGATCGTCGAAGATGAAGGTAGCGGTATTCCACAGAACATCATGGACCGATTGTTCGAACCCTTCTTCACCACCAAGGACCCTGGTGAAGGTACCGGTCTGGGCCTTGCACTGGTCTATTCCATCGTTGAAGAGCATTATGGACAAATCACCATCGACAGCCCGGCTGACACCGAAAGCCAACGCGGCACCCGTATTCGGGTGACCTTGCCGCGTCATGTCGAAGCGACGTCCGCTGTGAACTGAGACCGTCGAGAGAATTGAATCAATGCCGCACATTTTGATCGTCGAAGACGAAACCATTATCCGCTCTGCCTTGCGTCGCCTGCTTGAACGTAATCAGTACCAGGTCAGCGAAGCCGGCTCGGTGCAGGAAGCCCAAGAGCGTTTCAGCATTCCCACGTTCGACCTGATTGTCAGTGACCTGCGCCTGCCTGGCGCGCCTGGCACCGAGTTGATCAAGCTTGGCCAGGGCACCCCGGTGCTGATCATGACCAGCTACGCCAGCCTGCGTTCGGCGGTCGACTCCATGAAGATGGGTGCGGTGGACTACATCGCCAAGCCTTTCGACCATGACGAGATGCTTCAGGCCGTGGCCCGTATCCTGCGTGACCGCCAGTCGGCCAGCAATGCTCCCGCCGAACAACGGCCAGCCGGCAAAGCTGCCGACAAACCGGGCGTGGACAACAGCAACGGCGAGATCGGCATCATCGGCTCCTGCCCTCCGATGCAGGACCTGTACGGCAAGATCCGCAAAGTAGCGCCGACTGACTCCAATGTCTTGATCCAGGGCGAGTCCGGCACCGGTAAAGAACTGGTGGCCCGTGCCCTGCACAACCTGTCCAAGCGTGCCAAGGCGCCGATGATTTCGGTGAACTGCGCAGCGATCCCCGAATCGCTGATCGAGTCCGAACTGTTCGGCCACGAGAAAGGCGCGTTTACCGGCGCCAGCGCCGGGCGTGCGGGCCTGGTCGAAGCGGCGGACGGCGGCACGCTGTTCCTTGATGAAATCGGTGAGCTGCCACTGGAAGCCCAAGCGCGGCTGTTGCGTGTGCTACAGGAAGGCGAAATTCGCCGCGTAGGCTCGGTGCAGTCGCAAAAGGTCGATGTGCGCCTGATCGCGGCCACTCACCGCGACCTCAAGAGCCTGGCCAAGATCGGCCAGTTCCGTGAAGACTTGTATTACCGCCTGCACGTGATCGCCCTCAAGCTGCCGGCCCTGCGTGAGCGTGGCGCCGACGTCAACGAGATCGCCAACGCGTTTCTGCTGCGCCAGAGCGCGCGTATCAACCGTACCGACCTCAAGTTCGCGCCAGACGCCGAGCAGGCGATCCGGCATTACTCGTGGCCGGGTAACGTGCGGGAGCTGGAGAATGCGGTGGAGCGAGCGGTGATCCTGTCGGAGAGTCCGGAGATTTCCGCCGAACTACTGGGCATCGATATCGAACTGAGCGACTTGGACGACGACGATTTCATCGGTCTGGCCCCACAGCAGGGCGGTAGCAATACCAGCCATGAGCCGACGGAAGATTTGTCACTGGAAGATTATTTCCAGCATTTCGTCCTTGAGCACCAGGACCACATGACCGAGACCGAACTGGCGCGCAAACTGGGCGTGAGCCGTAAATGCCTGTGGGAACGCCGCCAGCGCCTGGGCATTCCACGGCGCAAGACCGGTGTGGCCAGCGAAAGCTGAGGGCGCGCCGCTACAGGTAACACCCACCGATGTGAAAAAACTGTTACCGCGGATATTTCGCGTAACAAAAGCCGGGGCTTACGGTAACGAAGCCCCGGCTTTTTTTGGCCCGTCAAAAACCAAAAACCACCTCAACCCCCCGTTTTTGCTGGGCGGCGCAAAAGTTGGCACGCACCCTGCTATATGCTTAGTACAAAAACAATAACAAGCTTTGTACAAGACAATAAAAATAAGACGAATCGACTCACGCATAACAAAAACAACACGGCGGAGGCGCAGCTAACTGATTCTTTTGGAGAGGCGTTGCATTTGGGGCTTGCCCCGCAACCAGGCCGAGAACAACAAAAACTGCCCTAAGGCAGAGCCTGAACTGGTTGGATCGTAGATCAGCAACACAGCGACCAAAGCAATCCGTTTGCTCTTGACTCCCGATTGGGAGTGTCATGAAGGTGAAGCTTCATGGCGAGGGCGATCAACAAAAACAAGAAGCCCGAAATCAATAATAAAAATAGAGCACGCAACTACTTCTGGGGGAGCTTCGGCTCCCCTTGTAGTTTCCGGGATTTGACCTTTCAAGGCTTATGGCGCAATGCCTGTAGCTTGTTCCTACACCATCCCCTGACTAAATGCTAGAATCCCCGCCCATCATGCGGTCATTCTTCGTTATGGCCGAACATTCCTTCAAACAGTGCATCCCATGCTGAAGAAGTTGTTCCAGTCATTCCGTTCTCCCTTGCGTCGTACGCAACACAAACGCAGCACGCCTGAAGTGCTCAACAGCAGCCAGCATTCGCTGCAGCGCGCTCAATTCAGCCGTTATGCCGTGAATATCGTCGAACGCCTGCAGAACGCTGGCTACCAGGCTTACCTGGTCGGTGGCTGTGTGCGCGACATGCTGCTCAATATCACGCCCAAGGACTTCGACGTCGCCACCAGCGCCACGCCTGAGCAAGTGCGTGCCGAATTCCGTAATGCGCGGATCATCGGCCGACGCTTCAAGCTGGTGCATATCCACTTCGGTCGCGAAATCATCGAAGTCGCGACGTTCCGTGCTGGCCACCCGCAAAACGATGAAGAGGAAGACACCAATCAGTCCTCCCGCAACGAGAGCGGGCGCATCCTGCGCGACAACGTCTACGGCACCCTGGAAGAAGACGCGCAACGCCGCGACTTCACCATCAACGCCCTGTATTACGACCCGGTCAGCGAGCGCATCCTCGATTACGCCAATGGCGTACACGATATTCGTAACAACCTGATTCGCCTGATCGGCGACCCGGTCCAGCGTTACCAGGAAGACCCGGTACGCATGCTGCGGGCCGTGCGGTTTGCCGCCAAGCTGAACTTCGGCATTGAGCGTCATACCGCCGCGCCGATTCGCGAACTGGCACCGATGCTGCGGGAGATCCCGTCGGCACGCCTGTTCGAAGAAGTGCTCAAGCTGTTCCTCTCGGGTTATGCCGCCGACACCTTTGAAATGCTGGTGGACCTGCAGTTGTTCGACCCACTGTTCCCGGCCAGCGCCGAGGCTTTGGAATACAACCCGACGTACACCCACACCTTGATCAGCGAAGCGTTGATCAACACCGACCTGCGCATCAAGCAGAACAAGCCGGTCACCCCGGCGTTCCTGTTTGCCGCCTTGCTGTGGCCAGCGTTGCCCAAACGCGTACTGCGCTTGCAGGAGCGCGGCATGCCACCGATCCCGGCTATGCAGGAAGCTGCGCATGAGCTGATCGCCGAACAGTGCCAGCGCATCGCCATTCCGAAACGTTTCACCATGCCGATCCGCGAGATCTGGGACATGCAGGAGCGCCTGCCACGCCGCAGCGGCAAACGCGCCGACCTGTTGCTGGACAACCCGCGCTTCCGCGCCGGCTACGACTTCCTGCTGCTGCGTGAAAGCGCTGGCGAGCAGACCGATGGCCTGGGCGAATGGTGGACCGATTACCAGGACGCCAATGACAGCGAGCGCCGCGACATGATTCGTGACCTGGGCAGCAAAGGCGACGGCGAAGGGCCGAAGAAGCGTCGTCGCAGCGGCACCAAGCGCAAGCGCAGCGCGGCCGACACCTCGGGCGAATAAACGTGGAACGCATCTACATCGGCATGGGCAGCAACCTGGCGGCCCCGGACCAACAATTGCGCAGCGCTATCGAAGCACTTGCGCAATTGCCGGGCACCACGGTCGCAGGTGTGTCCGCCTTTTATCAAAGTGATTCCCTGCTTCCAGGCCAGCCGCGCTACACCAATGCAGTTGCCGCCCTGGACAGCGATCTGGCGCCCCTTGAGTTGCTGGATGCACTGCAAGCCATCGAGAACGATCAAGGTCGCGAACGTCTTGAGCGCTGGGGCCCGCGCACGCTCGACCTGGACATCTTGCTGTTTGGCGATCACCTGATCGACGAACCGCGCCTCAAGGTCCCGCACTATCAAATGCACCTGCGTGCTTTTGTGCTGTACCCGTTGGCCGAACTGGCGCCCGCCAGCCTGGCGTTACCCGATGGCCAAACCCTCAATGACTTGCTGGCAGCCTGCCCGTTTGTCGGTCTGGAACGCCTCACAGTTGCTGAATCGCGTCAGTAACAGCGGTAACACCGTCATCGTAACAATGCGGTAACACATCCAATTGACTTCCCGTGTCCTCCTCACGACTATAGGCGTCCCGCTGCCGCCAACCCGGCGCTAAAGGGCGCAATCCAGGCCATATAAGCACTGCTCTCAAGACCGTGCGCCTGTATAAACGAAGACTCACGCGCGTTACTCGCTGTTTCCAAGCGCCTGAATGAGGACCCTTTTCATGCCAGACATTACCCTGACCACCTTGCAGAGCCTTAAGCTCAAAGGTGAAAAAATCGCCATGCTGACCTGCTATGACGCCACCTTCGCCCACGCCAGTTGCCAGGCCGGGGTTGAAGTGTTGCTGGTGGGCGACTCCCTGGGCATGGTTCTTCAAGGGAATGACAGCACCCTGCCCGTCACCACCGATGAACTTGCGTACCACACCGCCAGCGTCAAACGCGGTAACGACGGTGCGTTCATCATCGCCGACCTGCCGTTCATGGGTTACGCGACACTCGAACAGACCTTCCAGAATGCCGGCAAGCTGATGCAAGCCGGTGCGCACATGATCAAAGTCGAAGGCGCAGTGTGGCTGGCCGAGTCGATCCGCCTGCTGGCGGAACGCGGCGTGCCGGTGTGTGCACACATGGGCCTGACGCCACAGTCGGTGAACATCCTCGGCGGCTACAAGGTACAAGGCCGCAATGAGGCCCAGGCGCGACAGATGCGCGCCGATGCCATCGCCCTGGAACAGGCGGGCGCGGCAATGATCCTGCTCGAATGCGTGCCGAGCGAACTGGCGGCAGAAATCACCCAGGCCGTGAAAGTGCCGGTGATCGGGATTGGCGCAGGCTCGGCCACCGATGGCCAGGTGCTGGTGCTGCACGACATGCTCGGCCTGTCGATCAGCGGCCGTGTGCCGAAGTTCGTGAAGAACTTCATGGCCGGCCAGGACAGCATTCACGCTGCATTGAGCGCCTACGTAGCCGAAGTCAAAGGCGTGACCTTCCCTGGCGCTGAACACGGATTCTCTGCATGAACACCGTAAGAACCGTACGTGAACTGCGGGCCGCCGTTACCCACGCCCGCAATGCCGGCAAGCGTATTGGCTTTGTGCCGACCATGGGCAACCTGCACACAGGCCATGCCACGTTGGTGACCAAGGCCGCCCAGCAGGTGGATTTCGTGGTGGCCAGCATCTTCGTCAACCCGCTGCAATTTGGTGCTGGCGAAGACTTGGACAAGTATCCGCGCACACTCGCCGCCGACCAGGAAAAGCTGCTGCAAGCGGGCTGCAACCTGCTGTTCGCGCCCACTGTCGAGGAAATGTACCCCGGCGGCATGACCGGCCAAACCCGCGTCAGCGTGCCGCAATTGTCTGAAGGCCTGTGCGGCGCCAGCCGTCCGGGGCACTTCGAAGGCGTGGCAACGGTGGTCAGCAAGCTGTTCAACATGGTCCAGCCGGACATGGCGGTGTTTGGCCAGAAGGATTACCAGCAACTGGCCGTGATCCGCGCCATGGTCCATGACCTGAACATGCCGATCCAGATCATTGGCGAGCCTACCGTGCGTGCCGACGACGGCCTCGCACTGTCGTCGCGCAACGGCTACCTCACCGACGAGCAACGGGCCATTGCGCCGGTGCTGTACCGCAGCCTCAGCCAGATTGGCGCCGCGATCCAAGCCGGTGACCACGACTTTGCCAAGCTGCGTGCCGAACAGGTCCAGCAAATCGAAGCCGCCGGATTGCGCCTCGACTACCTCGAAGTGCGTCAGGGTGTGCATCTGCGTCCGGCCACGGCCGAGGATCGGGATATCGTGATCCTCGTAGCCGCCTATCTCGGCGCTACCCGACTCATCGACAACCTGCACCTGACCCTCGACTGACCCCTTTCAGTCACACTCCTCGCTGCGTCAATAAAAAGGGCCGGTATAAAAAAGTACCGGCCTTAGCGCAGACAAAGCCAAGACATATCGACACGCTAGGTTTAATGTAATCGCCCTGCGCTATGGTTAGCGCTGTCCGGAACCCAATGCTTGATCAAAGACTGGACGTTCCGGGCTTAGAAGTGTCCTAAAGGCAGTCCCCGTAATAAAAGGAAACCCGCAGCGATGGCGTACTACCGCACTCCTCATGACGTTACCGCTCTGCCCGCCTGGCAAGCGCTCAATCAACATCGCCAAGCCATGCAGGATTTCAGCATGCGCGAAGCGTTCAATGCCGATCCTCAGCGTTTTTCCCAGTTCACCCTGAGCAGCTGCGGACTTTTCCTCGATTACTCGAAAAACCTGATCACCAGCGAAACCCGCGACCTGCTCGTGGGCCTCGCCAAAGAAGTCGGCCTGAAAGACGCGATCAACTCGCTGTATGCCGGCGAGCCGGTCAACTCCTCCGAAGGCCGCCCGGCCCTGCACACCGCCTTGCGCCGCCCGGTAGGCGACAAGTTGTCTGTGAACGGCGTGAACATCATGCCGGACGTGCACAAGGTACTGAACCAGATCACCGACCTGGTCGGCCGCATTCATGATGGCCTGTGGCGCGGCTACACCGAGAAGCCGATCACCGACGTGGTGAACATCGGTATCGGTGGCTCGTTCCTCGGCCCGGAGCTGGTCTCCGAAGCGCTGTTGTCCTACGCCCACAAAGGCGTGCGCTGCCACTACCTGGCGAACATCGACGGCAGCGAGTTCCACGAACTGACCATGAAGCTGCGCGCCGAGACCACGCTGTTCATCGTCTCGTCGAAATCCTTCAACACCCTGGAAACCCTGAAAAACGCCCAGGCCGCCCGCGCCTGGTACCTGGCCCAGGGTGGCTCGGAAGCCGAGCTGTACCGCCACTTCATCGCCGTATCGAGCAACAACGCGGCGGCTGTGGCCTTTGGCATCCGCGAAGAAAACATCTTCCCGATGTGGGACTGGGTCGGCGGTCGTTACTCGCTGTGGTCAGCCATCGGCTTGCCAATCGCCCTGGCGATCGGCATGTCCAATTTCAAGGAACTGCTGTCCGGTGCCTACACCATGGACCAGCATTTCCAGAACGCACCGTTCGAACAGAACATGCCGGTGCTGCTGGGCTTGCTGGGCGTGTGGTACGGCAACTTCTGGGGCGCGCAGAGCCATGCGATCCTGCCGTACGACCACTACCTGCGTAACATCACCAAACATTTGCAACAGCTGGACATGGAATCCAACGGCAAGAGCGTGCGCCAGGACGGCACCCCCGTCGCCACCGATACCGGCCCAGTGATCTGGGGTGGCGTAGGTTGCAACGGCCAGCACGCTTACCACCAGTTGCTGCACCAGGGGACCCAACTGATCCCGGCCGACTTTATCGTGCCGATCGTCAGCTTCAACCCGGTGTCCGACCACCATCAGTGGCTGTACGCCAACTGCCTTTCCCAGAGCCAAGCGCTGATGCTCGGCAAGACCCGCGCCGAAGCCGAAACCGAGCTGCGCGACAAGGGCATCCCGGAAGACGAAGTGCAAAAACTTGCACCGCACAAGGTGATCCCGGGCAATCGTCCGAGCAACACCCTTGTGGTCGAGCGCATCAGCCCGCGTCGCTTGGGCGCTCTGGTTGCCATGTATGAGCACAAAGTGTTCGTGCAGAGCGTGATCTGGGGTATCAACGCCTTCGACCAATGGGGTGTGGAGCTGGGTAAAGAGCTGGGCAAAGGCGTCTACAACCGCCTGACCGGCGCTGAGGAAACCCTGGCCGACGATGCGTCGACCCAGGGCCTGATCAACTACTTCCGCGGTCGTCACCGCGGCTGATCCAGGTATGGCAGGGCCAACGTCCGTTTGGACGTTGGCCTTGAACCCTCCCCTTGCAGGGTGCATCTTTATCACTTGTGGCTAAAACAAGAATAAGGATCGCTCATGTTCGATATCAGCACGTTCCCCACCGCCGATGCCGTCCGCCGGGCTGCGCAACTCAGTCAAGAGGACTATCAGCGCCTCTACCGCCAATCCATCGAACAGCCGGACACCTTCTGGGCTGAACAGGCCAAAGGCTTTCTCGACTGGATCACCCCGTGGCACACCGTTCACCGCTCCGACATCAATACTGGCGCCGCCCAGTGGTTTGCCGGCGGCCAACTGAATGTCAGCTACAACTGCATCGACCGTCACCTGGCGCAACGCGCCGATCAGCCGGCCTTCATTTGGGAGGGCGATGATCCTGCCAAATCTTCCAACATCACCTACCGCCAACTGCACCAGAACGTCAGTCGCCTGGCCAATGTGCTGAAAAGCCGTGGCGTGAAGAAAGGCGACCGGGTGTGCATCTACATGCCGATGATCCCGGAAGCGGCCTACGCCATGCTCGCGTGTACGCGGATTGGCGCAGTGCATTCCGTGGTGTTTGGCGGCTTTTCGCCGGATGCCTTGCGTGACCGTATTCTCGACGCCGACTGCCGCACGGTGATCACCGCCGACGAAGGCGTGCGCGGTGGCAAGCCGGTGGCGCTGAAGCAGAATGTCGACAAAGCCCTGGCCAGTTGCCCGAATGTGAGCACAGTACTGGTGGTGGAACGCACCGCTGCGACCGTCAACTGGAGCGAAGGCCGCGACCTCAAGTATCAACAGGCCCTGGATGCGGTCAGCGACGATTGCCCGCCCGAGCCGATGGACGCCGAGGACCCGCTGTTCATCCTCTACACCTCCGGCAGCACCGGCAAACCCAAAGGCGTGCTGCACACCACCGGCGGCTACCTGCTGCAAGCCGCGATGACCTTCAAATACGTGCTCGACTACCGCGACGGCGAGGTGTTCTGGTGCACCGCCGATGTGGGCTGGGTCACCGGCCACAGTTACATCGTGTACGGCCCGCTGGCCAACGGTGCCACTTCGCTGATGTTCGAAGGCGTGCCGAGCTACCCGGACAGCTCGCGCTTCTGGCAAGTGATCGACAAGCATAAGGTCAACATCTTCTACACCGCGCCCACCGCCTTGCGTGCTCTGATGCGTGAGGGGCACGGCCCGCTGGAGAACACCTCTCGCGCCAGCCTGCGCCTGCTGGGCAGTGTCGGCGAACCAATCAACCCGGAAGCCTGGGACTGGTACTTCAATGCCGTCGGCGAGCAGCGCTGCCCGATCGTGGACACCTGGTGGCAGACAGAAACCGGCGGCATCATGCTCAGCCCCTTGGTCAGCGCGCAGCGCATCAAGCCCGGCTGCGCGACCCAGCCGATGTTTGGCGTACAGCCCGTGCTGCTCGACGAACAGGGTAAGGAATTCAGCGGGGCCGGCAGCGGCGTGCTGGCGATCAAAGCGAGCTGGCCAGGGCAGATCCGCAGCGTGTACGGCGATCCGCAGCGCATGATCGACACCTATTTCAAACCCTACCCCGGCTACTACTTCACCGGCGACGGCGCACGCCGTGACGACGACGGCGACTACTGGATCACCGGGCGCATCGACGATGTGATCAACGTGTCCGGCCATCGCATCGGCACCGCCGAGGTGGAAAGCGCGCTGGTGCTGCATGACCTGGTGGCCGAGGCCGCCGTGGTCGGCTACCCCCATGACGTCAAAGGCCAGGGCATCTATGCGTTTGTCACGCCCATGAATGGGGTGGAACCCGACGATGCGTTGAAAAAACACCTGCTGGAGCTGGTCAGCAAGGAAATCGGCAGCTTTGCCAAGCCGGAACTGATCCAATGGGCGCCGGCCTTGCCGAAAACCCGCTCCGGCAAGATCATGCGCAGGATTTTGCGCAAGATCGCCTGCAACGAACTCGATAGCCTCGGTGATACCTCGACCCTGGCCGACCCGAGTGTCGTAGAGGGCTTGATCGACAAACGCCTGAACCGATAGGAACCCCTGAGTCGCCATGGAATTTATCCGCAGCCGTATCGAAAACCAGTTGATGAGCCTCACCGGCCTGTCGCTGGGCCAACTGGACCTGGAAAACCCCAAGGGCGACCCTGGTCTGTTCGGGCCCGATTCGGTGAGTTGGCAGGTCCATGGCGACTTCAGCAGCATGCTCATCGGCGGCGTCAGCGCCTTGATGCTGCAAGCCTTGCACCCATTGGCCCTGGCGGGCGTGTGGGACCATTCCAACTTTCGTCAGGACATGCTCGGGCGCTTGCGGCGCACCTCGCAGTTCATCTCGGGCACGACATTTGGTTCGCGCAAAGACGCCGAATGGCTGATCGAAAAAGTCCGCACCATTCACCTGCAGGTGGTCGGCCATGCCCCGGACGGGCGACCTTACGCGGCCAGCGACCCGGAGTTGCTGACCTGGGTGCATGTGGCGGAGGTCAGTAACTTCCTCGCCGCCCACTTGCGCTATCGCAACCCGAATCTATCCGGTCGAGACCAGGACCGTTACTACAGCGAAATTGCCTTGGTCGCCGAACAGCTGGGCGCGCGGCATGTTCCGCGTTCTCGGCAGGAAATTTCGGATTATCTGGCGCGCATCCGCCCGCAATTACTGTGCGACGATCGCAGCCGCGAAGTACTGCGCTTGCTCTTGAATGCGCCCTCCCCGAGCCTGCTGGCCAAGCCCTTTGGCAGCCTGATGATGCAGGCCGGGATCGACCTGCTGCCGGATTGGGCCAGCGCCATGCTCGACCAGCACCAGACCCCGCTGCAACGCCAGATGATCCGTGCCGGGGTCAAGCGCAGTGCGCCGATGCTACGGTGGGCGATGCGCAACGGTTCGGTGCAACGCGCCCATCGGCGGATGGGGTTGATGTAGGCGACGGCGCATAGCTGTTAAACTTCGCGCCCTCATTTCCCCAGCAAGGCGCGCTCCATGTCTCCTCTGAATCAGGCGCTGCGCGCCGCCCTCGATCATCGCCAAGACCTGATCCATGAGCTGCACGCCCAAGGCACCGACTGCTACCGCCTGTTCCATGGCAGCCAGGAAGGCGCCGGCGGCCTGACCATCGACCGCTACGGCCCGCAATTGCTGGTGCAAAGTTTTCACCAATCCCTGGAAACCGCAGAACTGCTGGACCTGCATCAACAGGTCAACCAGTACGTGGGCTTGGAACTGTTGCTGGTGTACAACGACCGCTCCCGTGGCAATTCACGTATCGACCGCGAAGACACGGTTTATCGTGCCGAGCCCGCTGCGTTGGAGGACATGGTGGGCCATGAGTGGGGCCTCAATTACCGCGTGCGCGGCCGCCATGCCGGGCAGGATCCGCTGTTGTTCCTGGATTTGCGTAACACCCGCGGCTGGGTCAAGGCCCACAGCGCCGGCAAAAGCGTGCTGAACCTGTTCGCCTACACCTGCGGCGTCGGCCTGAGCGCGGCGGCCGGTGGGGCGCGTGAGGTGTGCAATCTGGACTTCGCCGAGGGCAACCTGGCGGTCGGGCGCGAAAATGGGCTGCTCAACCCGCAATTGCCGACTATGGAATTCGTGCAGTCGGATTACTTCCCGGCGATCCGCCAATTGGCCGGCCTGCCGATCACCCAGCGCCGCGGGCAGAAGCTGCCGAGTTATCCGCGCCTGGAACAGCGTCAATACGATCTGGTACTGCTCGACCCGCCGGCGTGGGCAAAGAGCGCTTTCGGCACCGTCGATTTGCTACGCGATTACCAGAGCCTGCTCAAACCCGCACTGCTGGCCACCGCCGACAATGGCGTGCTGATCTGCTGCAACAACCTGGCGAAAGTCAGCATGGAGGACTGGCGCGAACAGGTGCTACGTTGCGCAGAGAAGGCCGGGCGCCCCGTGCGAGACTGGAAAATCATGACCCCTGGCGCGGACTTTCCCTCGCAGGACCAACAACCCCCGCTGAAAACCCTGATACTGCAGCTGTAAGACGTTTCCCAAAGGACCCGTTCTTCGGAACCGAAAACCCGTGCCATACTCCAAGGCACTCCTGTTTGACATAGATGGCGCCGCCCCATGCCCAAAGGATTGATTCGCGCCGCTGGCGCCTTGTTGACCGCCCTTGCCCTGTACAGCTTGCTGGGCTTTTTGATTCTCCCTGGCGTTGCCCTTCGCATTGCCAACCAGCAACTGGCCAATTACGCCACGGTGCCGGCGCGGATCGAGCGGATCGAGCTCAACCCTTTCAGCCTGGAGGTGACGGCATGGGGGTTGAAAATCGGTGAGCCGGGCAAGGAACAGGTGGGTTTCGAGCGTCTCTACGCCAACCTGCAGATCGACAGCCTCTGGACTCGCGCCCTGCACCTGGCCGATGTGCAACTGGACAAACCCAAGACCGAGTTGTTGTTCGACAAGTCCGGCCAGTTGAACCTCGCGCAGTTGTTCAAGCTGCCGCCCAGCGAGCCCACCCCGACCGATCCGAATGCCAAGCCGTTTCCGCTGCGCATCGACAGCATCAAGCTGGCCGGCGGCTATGTGCATTTTGAAGACTTGCGCCCCAGCGAGCCCATCGAATTTCTTTACGACAAGCTCGACTTCGAGCTGAAAAACCTCAGCACCCTGCCTGAAGACAATGCCGACATGACGTTAGTAGCGGCCGGACCTGCAGGCGGACAGATCGACTGGAAAGGTAATTTCAGCCTGGTGCCGATCACCTCCGAAGGCACATTGAAAGTCACCGATGGCAAGATGAAAGCCTGGTGGCCCTACGTCCGCGACGCGCTGCCATTGGTGCTGGAAGACGGTGTGCTCAACTTCAGCACCGAGTACAAGTTCAGCCTGGCCAAAGAGACAGAACTGAACCTGACCAACACCTCCGCCAGCATCGCGCCATTTGCCATCAAGGCACCGGATGGCCGCCCACTGGTGCGCCTGGAACGCCTGGACGTCAGCGAAACCACGGTGGACCTGGCCAAACAACAGGTCGTCGTCGGCAAGATCCGCAGTAACAAGCTGGAAACCTGGGCGGCGCTGGAAGCGGACGGGCAACTGGACTGGCAGAAACTGTTCGCCAGCCAACCGAGCAAACCGGCCAAGGCTCCGGAGCCGGCCACCGCACCGGCCACTGCCGATTCGCCAAAGTCTGAACCTGTTGCGCCAAGCAAACCCTGGCAAGTACTGCTCAAGGACGTGCAACTGCGTAACTATCAGGTGCATTTGGCTGACCGCCAGGCCAAGCCGGCGGTCGCGCTGGAAGTGGGCCCGCTGAACGTCGATGTGCAGAATTTCGACAGCCTTAACCAGAGCCCCTTCACGTTGAAAGTCGACACGGGCGTGGGCAAGCAGGGCAAGGTTCAGGCGACCGGCGAGGTTAACCTCAACCCGGTCAGCGCCAAGCTGAAAGTGAATACCCAGGACATTGACCTGCGGGTCGCCCAGTCCTATATCAGCCCGTTCATCCGTCTGGAACTGCGCAGCGGCATGCTTGGCAGCAATCTCGATGTGAACCTGAAAAGCACTGATCCTTTGAAACTCCAGGTCACAGGCAGAGCGCAGGTCGACCAGTTGCACACCCTGGACACCCTCAAGACCCGCGACTTCCTCAAATGGCAGCGCTTGGTGCTCGAAGGCGTGAACTATCAGCACGGCGACAGTCTGTCGATCGACAAGGTCAACCTGCTGCAGCCGTATGCACGTTTCATGATCAACGATGACCGCACCACCAACGTGGATGACCTGTTGATCCCGCAACCCGCCGACAAGACACCCAAGCCTGCCAGCAAGGAAAAGCCGTTGGGCATTCGTATCGGCCAGATTGCGATCAATGACGGTTCGGCCAACTTTGCTGACTTCAGCCTGACGCCGAACTTCGCCACGGCGATTCAACAGCTCAACGGGCAGATCGGCACCATCGACAGCCGCCAGGCAAAACCGGCCAGCGTCGATATCAAGGGTAAGGTTGATCGTTATGCGCCGGTGACCATCAAGGGCAGCGTTAACCCGTTCGACCCGATGGCGGCGCTGGATATCGCAACCAGTTTCAAACGCGTGGAGCTGACCACCCTGACGCCCTACTCCGGCAAGTTCGCCGGTTTCCGTATCCGTAAGGGGCGCCTGAACCTCGACCTGCATTACGTGATCACCAAGGGCCAGTTGAAGGCCGAGAACAAAGTGGTGGTCGAGCAGTTGCAGTTGGGTGAGAAGGTCGACAGCGCCGATGCCGTGGACTTGCCGATTCGCCTGGCAATCGCGTTGCTCAAGGACACTGACGGCAAGATCTCTATAGAGCTGCCGGTGACAGGCGACCTGAATAACCCGCAGTTCAGCGTTATGCCGATTGTCTGGCAGACCCTGCGTAACCTGGTGGTGCGTGCAGCGACGGCGCCGTTCAAGTTTATCGGTGGGCTGGTGACGGGCGGCGGTTCGGAAGACCTCGGCAACGTATCCTTTGCTGCCGGTTCCAGCGAATTGAACAAGGATGCGGAAGGCGCCCTGAACACCTTGGCTAAAGCACTGAAAGAGCGCCCTACCCTGCGCCTGGAGATCGAAGGCACAGCGGCAGCCAGCAGCGATGGACCTTTCCTTGCCGCTCAGCGACTGGAACGTGAATACCAGTACAACTACTACAAGATTCTTCAACGTCGTGGCGACAAGGTTCCAGCCCAGGCGTCCCTGCTTGTCGTGCCCGAAAAGGAAAAAGCGCCGTTGCTTGAAGGCATCTACCGCACCCGCCTGAAACAGCAACCACCAGCCGAATGGAAAGACCTGAGCAGCGATGATCGTAGCGCCAAGCTTCGTGACGGCGTGATCAAGTTCTGGAGTGGCAGTGATGTGCTGCTGCGCCAACTGGGCCAGGACCGCGCCAGCACCATCAAGGACTACCTGGTGGACAAAGGCCAGCTGGAAGATGACCGGGTGTACTTCATTGATGCCAACTTGGGCCAGGCCGAGAAGGATGGCCGGGTCGTTACACCTATGCATCTGGACGCCGAATAACTCAAAGCAACACAACTCTAAATGTGGGAGCGGGCTTGCCCGCTCCCACATTTGATTCTCATGTATTCCAGCCCAGAATAGAACAGGCCCCGACACAAGTGCCGGGGCCTGTAATGACCACATCCGTGTGGTCCGTCGCATGAACTCCAGAGGTGCATCGGGTGGATATCTAACTCACCCTAAGCCGCCGCTATCCAGTCCAAACGAAACGGGTGCGTTACTCTGCTTTCAGGCCGTCGGCCGATACAGCTTTAACGCCTTTGATTTTCTTGGTGATGTTCACCGCGGTAGTTTTCTGAGCTTCAGTGACGGCTGCGGTCGAAGACAGGGACACTACGCCTTTGTTGGTTTCGACTTTGATGTCGGTACCCGGAATGCCTTTCTCGGTAACCAGGTCAGCTTTTACTTTGGTGGTGATCCAAGTGTCCGAAGTGGACTCTTTGGCACCGGCTGCTGCGCTTTTGGTTTTGTCGACGTTGTCAGCCTTGGTAGCGCCGCCAGCCATCAGGCCGTCAGCCGAAACGGCGGTCACGCCTTTGATTTTCTTGGTGATAGCTACAGCAGTAGCTTTCTGTGCGTCGGAGATAGCGACTGTCGAGGACAGGGAAACCACGCCTTTGTTGGTTTCAACCTTGATGTCCGAACCAGGAATACCTTTCTCGGTCAGCAGGTCAGCTTTCACTTTGGTGGTGATCCAAGTATCCGAGGTGGACTCTTTAGCCTTGGTCACTTCACCGGCCGCCAGCGTCATAGGGGCTTGGGAAGTCTGAGCAAAGGCTACGTTAGCACCCATGGCCAGGGTCAGAGCGGTAGCAGTAGCGAGAGCGAACTTCTTCATACGAGTAACTCCTGTTTTATTAAAAGTCTGCAGTACGTAAACCTTGATGCTGCAGCGTTAACAGGGATATTGCAGGCAGTGTGCCAAGTCTTGTAAGCCAATAAAACCCATATAAAACAAATACTTATAAAAACAAGCATTTTTCGGAATCGTGCAAGTTGCATGAACGTCATCGTGACTGCATGCAAGTTGCGGCTTTTGGTTTCGGCTAAGCAGCTGATTTACCGTCACTTTCCAGCGCCCATAAAAAAAGGACTCCGAGGAGTCCTTTTTTTCAGCGCAACGCTTGGGGGTCGTTAAACGCCCGAAGCTTTGGCTGCTGCAACGTCCTTGATGGACAGCTTGATACGGCCGCGGTTGTCCACGTCCAGTACCAGCACTTCCACTTCCTGGCCTTCTTTCAGGATGTCAGTCACTTTCTCAACGCGAGCGTCGCTCAGCATGGAGATGTGAACCAGACCGTCCTTGCCCGGCAGGATGTTGACGAATGCGCCGAAGTCGACGATGCGCTCAACCTTACCGACGTAGATCTTGCCGATCTCGGCCTCAGCAGTGATGCCCAGAACGCGCTGACGTGCTGCTTCAGCCGCTTCCTTGGTTTCGCCGAAGATCTTGATCGAGCCGTCGTCTTCGATGTCGATCGAAGCCTTGGTCTCTTCACAGATCGCACGGATAGTCGCGCCGCCTTTACCGATGACATCACGGATTTTGTCGGTGTCGATTTTCATCGCGATCATGGTCGGAGCATTTTCCGACAGTTCGGTACGGGACTGACCAATGATCTGGTTCATCTGACCGAGGATGTTCAGGCGCGCTTCCAGGGCTTGGCCCAGAGCGATTTCCATGATTTCTTCGGTGATGCCCTTGATCTTGATGTCCATCTGCAGCGCGGTCACACCTTTGGCGGTACCGGCTACTTTGAAGTCCATGTCGCCCAGGTGGTCTTCGTCACCCAGGATGTCGGTCAGGATGGCGAACTTCTCGCCTTCTTTAACCAGGCCCATGGCGATACCGGCAACCGGCGCCTTCATCGGCACGCCCGCGTCCATCAGTGCCAGGGAAGCACCGCAAACGGAAGCCATGGAGCTGGAACCGTTGGATTCGGTGATTTCCGACACAACACGGATGGTGTACGGGAACACGTCGGCAGCAGGCAGCATGGCGGCGATCGAACGACGGGCCAGACGGCCGTGACCGATTTCGCGACGACCAGCGCCACCCATGCGACCACACTCGCCCACCGAGAACGGAGGGAAGTTGTAGTGCAGCATGAACGGGTCTTTTTTCTCGCCTTCCAGGGTGTCCAGCAGCTGTGCGTCACGGGCGGTGCCCAGGGTCGCAACTACCAGAGCCTGGGTTTCACCACGGGTGAACAGCGCCGAACCGTGAGTCTTCGGCAGAACGCCGACTTCGATGTTCAGCGGACGTACGGTGCGGGTGTCGCGACCGTCGATACGTGGCTTGCCGTTAACGATGTTTTCGCGAACGGTGCGGTATTCGATTTCACCGAAAGCCGCTTTGACGTCGCTGGAGGAAGGCTGGCCTTCTTCACCGGACAGCTTGGCCACAACCTGATCCTTCAACTCGCCCAGGCGAGCGTAACGGTCGGCCTTGACGGTGATGGTGTAGGCGTCGGAGATGGCAGCGCCGAACTCGGAGCGGATAGCGCCCAGCAGCTCGGTGGCTTCGGCTTGTGGAGCCCAGGTCCAGGTTGGCTTGGCGGCTTCGGCAGCCAGCTCGGTGACAGCCTTGATGACAGCCTGGAACTCGTCGTGGGCGAACAGCACGGCGCCCAGCATCTGGTCTTCGGTCAGCTCTTTGGCTTCCGATTCAACCATCAACACGGCTTCCGAGGTACCGGCAACGACCATGTCCAGGCTCGACGCTTTCTGTTGCTCGTAGGTCGGGTTCAGCAGGTAGCCGGTGCTTTCGTGGAAAGCAACGCGGGCTGCGCCGATCGGGCCATCGAAAGGAATGCCGGAGATAGCAAGGGCAGCCGAGGTACCGATCATCGCAGCGATGTCCGGATCGGTCTTTTTGCTGGTGGAAACGACGGTGCAGACAACCTGCACTTCGTTCATGAAGCCTTCTGGGAACAGCGGACGGATCGGACGGTCGATCAGTCGGGAAGTCAGGGTTTCTTTCTCGGAAGGACGGCCTTCACGCTTGAAGAAGCCGCCAGGGATCTTACCGGCAGCGTAAGTCTTTTCCTGGTAGTGAACGGACAGAGGGAAGAAGCCTTTGCTCGGGTCAGCGGTCTTGGCGCCAACAACGGTCACCAGAACGGTCACGTCGTCGTCAACGGTAACCAGCACTGCGCCGGAGGCTTGACGGGCGATACGGCCTGTCTCGAGGGTAACGGTCGACTGACCGAACTGGAATTTTTTGATAACCGGGTTCACGGTGTCCTACCTTCTTTGTGGCTCTTGGGGGAACTTGTCTTCTTGCGAAATTCTTGGGCAATGTCGGGAATCGGCCCGAACCTGGTCCAGGGGTAAAACGTGTATCCAGATAAAACTTGAGGCTGGGAGCCTACCATGCGCCAGCGGGAATCCCACTGACACACGGCAGACAACCAACCTCTAGCGCAATCGCTTATTAGCGACGCAGACCCAGGCGACCGATCAGAGTCTGATAACGACCCAGATCCTTGCCTTTCAGGTAGTCCAGCAGCTTACGGCGCTGGTTTACCATGCGGATCAGACCACGACGGGAGTGGTGATCTTTACCGTTGGCCTTGAAGTGACCTTGCAGCTTGTTGATGTTGTGGGTCAGCAGTGCAACTTGCACTTCTGGCGAACCAGTGTCACCAACAGCTTGCTGATAGTCAGCAACGATTTGTGCTTTTTCTTGAACGTCGAGAGCCATGAGGCAATCCTTTTTTCAGGAAACCACCCAAAGGGCAGTTTCAACAGGCCAGGGACAAATCCCTGTATCTAAAAATGAGTGTTGACCGTGCCTGTTAACAGCCACACTCGTTCGGTCATTCTGACCGAATCAGTCGACGCGGCGCGATGCGCCCGTCTTCGCTCACTTCACCGATACCGATGAAGCGACCGTTATGATCCTGTACCCGCACCATGCCGAACTTCGGGGCATCCGGGGCACGTACCGGCTGGCCGTTGAGCCAGTAGAACGCGCTGTGCTCCGAGAAGTGCAGCAATGGCCAATCCAGCAAACCGCTGTCCGATGGCATCAGGAAGCGATCAACCGCTTCGTTGCCACCTTCGGCGTGTACGGCTTCCAACTCTTCCAGCGTGACCGTCTGGGCCAGGCTGAAAGGGCCGGCCTGGGTACGTCGCAGTTCTGCAACGTACGCACCGCAACCGAGCTGTTCACCGATATCTTCCACGAGGGTACGGATATAGGTGCCTTTGCTGCAGTCCACGGCCAGGCGGGCAGTGTCGCCTTCACAAGCGAGCAACTCCAAGCGCGCAATAGTAACAGAACGCGGTTCGCGCTCCACTACTTCGCCCGCACGTGCCAGCTTGTAAAGAGGCTGGCCATCACGCTTGAGCGCCGAGTACATCGGCGGTATCTGACTGATTTGCCCACGAAAACCGGGCAAAGCCGCTTCAATATCAGCACGACCAACGGTAACATCGCGAACCTGCAGAACATCACCTTCGGCGTCGGCCGTGGTGGTGGTCTTGCCCAATTGCATCAGGGTTTCGTAACCCTTGTCGGAATCGAGCAGGTATTGCGAGAACTTGGTGGCCTCGCCAAAGCACAACGGCAGTACACCGGTGGCCAAAGGATCGAGGCTGCCGGTGTGCCCGGCCTTTTCGGCGTTGAGCAGCCAACGGACCTTCTGCAAGGCGGCATTGGAGGTAAAGCCAATGGGCTTGTCGAGCAGAATGATGCCGCTGACGTTGCGACGGATACGTTTGACCTGAGCCACCGCTTACTCCTTGGCGTCTTCAGGTGTGGACGGGTGCTGACTGTCTTCAGCCACGGCGCGCTCGATCAGTGCCGACAGGTGCGCGCCACGCACGACGCTTTCGTCGTAGTGGAAATGCAACTGGGGAACACTGCGCAGCTTCATTTCACGGGCCAACTGCATCCGCAGGAAACCCGCAGCCGAGTTGAGCACCTTGATGCTTTGCGCGATCTCTTCGCTGCTGTCCTGCCCCATCACGGTGATGAAGATCTTGGCGTGACCCACGTCACGGCTCACTTCAACGGCGGTGATGGTGACCAGGCCAACGCGGGGGTCTTTGACTTCGCGACGGATCAGTTGGGCCAGCTCGCGCTGCATCTGATCGCCGATACGCTGGGTACGGCTGTATTCTTTTGCCATGTCTTGTTACCTGTTACTGCCACACGGTGAAACCCGTGGGGTCTGAAAGCGGCAAACGCCCGGCCTGACAAAAGCCAGACCGGGCGTTGCGTTTAGAGTCCGTACGCTGCGCGGGGCATTTGCATGCCCACACGCGGCGTGGCTCCGGAAGTGCGCGAGTTAGAGGCTGCGAGCAACCTGAACCTTCTCGAAGACTTCGATCTTGTCGCCCACCTTGACGTCGTTGTAGCTCTTGACGCCGATACCGCACTCCATGCCGGCACGTACTTCGGAAGCGTCATCCTTGAAGCGGCGCAGGGATTCCAGCTCGCCTTCGAAGATAACGATGTCTTCACGCAGTACACGGATTGGACGGTTACGGTGCACAACACCTTCGATAACCATGCAACCGGCGATCGCGCCGAATTTCGGCGAGCGGAACACGTCACGCACCTCGGCCACACCCAGGATGTTCTCCCGGACGTCGCTGCCAAGCATGCCGGTGAGGGCTTTCTTGACGTCTTCGATGATGTCGTAGATGACGTTGTAGTAACGCATGTCCAGGCCTTCCTGCTCGACGATCTTGCGAGCGCCAGCATCGGCACGCACGTTGAAGCCGAACAGTACAGCGTTGGAAGCCAGTGCCAGGTTGGCGTCGGATTCGGTGATACCACCGACACCGCCACCGACAACGCGCACTTGCACTTCGTCGTTACCCAGGCCATTCAAGGCGCCGTTCAACGCTTCGAGGGAACCACGTACGTCAGATTTGAGGACGATGTTAAGCGTCTTCTTCTCTTCCTGGCCCATATTCTCGAAGATGTTTTCCAGCTTGCCGGCGTGAGCACGGGCCAGCTTGACTTCACGGAACTTGCCTTGACGGAACAGAGCCACTTCACGGGCTTTCTTCTCGTCGGCAACCACGCTCATCTCGTCGCCAGCGTCCGGGGTACCGTCCAGGCCGAGGATCTCGACCGGGATAGCAGGACCTGCTTCCTTGATTGGCTTGCCGTTCTCGTCGAGCATGGCACGTACACGGCCGTAGTTCGAACCGACCAGCACCATGTCGCCTTGGCGCAGGGTACCGTCTTGAACCAGGACGGTCGCAACAGGGCCGCGGCCCTTGTCGAGACGGGACTCAACCACAACGCCACGGCCAGGAGCCGATGGAGTAGCGGTCAGTTCCAGAACCTCGGCTTGCAACAGAACGGCTTCGAGCAGTTCGTCAACGCCGGTACCCATCTTCGCGGAGACCGGTACGAATGGAGTGTCGCCACCCCACTCTTCGGAGGTCACGCCGTGAACCGACAGTTCGCTACGGATGCGATCAAGATCGGCGCCCGGCTTGTCGATTTTGTTCACTGCGACTACCAACGGAACGCCAGCTGCCTTGGCATGCTGAACGGCTTCGATGGTTTGTGGCATCACGCCGTCGTCCGCTGCAACCACCAGGATCACGATGTCAGTCGCCTTGGCACCACGGGCACGCATCGCGGTAAACGCGGCGTGACCAGGGGTGTCGAGGAACGTCACCATGCCACGGTCGGTTTCAACGTGGTACGCACCGATGTGCTGGGTGATACCGCCGGCTTCGCCCGCAGCCACCTTGGCACGACGGATGTAGTCGAGCAGGGAAGTTTTACCGTGGTCAACGTGGCCCATTACGGTCACAACCGGTGCACGGGAAACCGCCTCACCTTCAAACTTCAGGGACTCGGCCAGGGAATCTTCCAGGGCGGTGTCGCTGACCAGGGTCACTTTGTGGCCCAGCTCTTCAGCAACCAACTGGGCAGTTTCCTGGTCCAGTACCTGGTTGATGGTGGCCGGAGTGCCCAGCTTGAACATGAACTTGATGATTTCAGCTGCCTTGACCGACATCTGCTGGGCCAGATCGCCCACAGTGATGGTCTCGCCGATCTTCACTTCACGCACGACAGGGCCGGTTGGGCTCTGGAAACCGTGGGCGTTGCGTTTCTTCAGCTTGGCCTTGCCGCGACCACCACGACGGAAGCCATCGCTTTCTTCGTCGGTAGTACGTGGGGCAACGCGTGGAGCAGGCGCCTTCTCTTTGACCGAGGCGCGATGCGGAGCGTTTTTGCGCTCGCCATCGCCACCACCACCGCGACGATTGTTATCGTCAGCACGCGGCTTGTCCGGACGACGAGGTTCGTCGCGCTTGCGAGCGTCAGCAGCAGGTGCTGGTGCAGCGGCAACCGGAGCGGCCTCACGCACAGCTTCTACAGGAGCGCTAGGCGCGGCGACCGCTTCAGTGGCAGCAGGTTGCGCAGCAGCAGGCTGGCGACGCGCTTCTTCTTCGGCGCGACGCTTGGCTTCTTCTTCAGCCTTCTGACGTGCAGCATTTTCTACTGCGCGACGTTCTTCCAGTTCGCGTTTGCGCTCGGCTTCGATTTCTTCCGGGCTGCGCTGTACGAAGACTTTCTTCTTGCGTACTTCAACGCTGATGCTCTTGCTACCAGCAACACGCAGGGTGCTGGTGGTTTTGCGCTGCAATGTAATCTTGCGCGGTTCTTCCACTTTCGCCTTGTGGCTGCTCTTCAAGTGAGTCAGCAAAGACTGCTTCTCACTGTCGCTCACACCTTCATCGGCGGCGGTGTGCGGCAGACCTGCCTCACGCATCTGCTGCAACAGGCGCTCTACCGGTGTTTTGACCTCATCGGCCAGTTGTTTCACCGTGACTTGCGTCATGCACTTCTCTCCTCAGGCCGCGCCTAGTTACTCGAACCAATGGGCTCGGGCGGCCATGATCAACTTGCCGGCACGATCATCGTCAATGCCGTCGATGTCGAGCAGATCGTCAATAGACTGCTCGGCCAGGTCTTCGCGGGTAATTACGCCGCGCACCGCCAGTTCCATCGCCAAATCCTTGTCCATACCCTCAAGCGAGAGCAGGTCTTCGGCCGGATGGGCGTCTGCCAGCTTTTCCTCAGTAGCGATGGCTTTAGTCAACAAACGATCCTTGGCCCGAGCGCGAAGCTCGTTGACGGTGTCTTCGTCAAAGCCGTCGATGTTGAGCATTTCTTCCAACGGTACGTAGGCAATCTCTTCCAGGCTGGTGAAGCCTTCATCTACCAGCACCTGTGCCAGGTCTTCATCGACTTCGAGCTCTTCGATGAAGTTGCGCAGGATGTCACCGGTTTCAGCTTGCTGCTTAGCCTGGATGTCCGATTCGGTCATCACGTTCAGGGTCCAACCGGTCAGTTGGCTGGCCAGACGCACGTTCTGACCACCACGACCAATGGCCTGAGCCAGATTGTCTGCGCCAACGGCGATGTCCATTGCATGGGCATCTTCGTCAACGATAATTGCCGCCACTTCAGCCGGCGACATGGCGTTGATCACGAACTGCGCCGGGTTATCGTCCCACAGGACGATGTCCACACGCTCACCGCCCAATTCGCCCGACACTGCCTGGACGCGCGAACCGCGCATACCGATGCAAGCGCCTTGCGGGTCGATGCGTTTGTCCTTGGAGCGAACCGCGATCTTGGCGCGCGAACCCGGGTCGCGGGACGCAGCCATGACTTCGATCAGGCCTTCGGCGATTTCCGGCACTTCGATACGGAACAGCTCGATCAGCATTTCCGGCGCGGTACGCGACAGGATCAACTGAGGGCCGCGGTTCTCGGTGCGGATTTCCTTGAGCAGCGCACGCAGGCGCACGCCGACACGGAAGGTTTCGCGAGAAATGATGTCTTCGCGGGCCAGCAACGCTTCGGCGTTGTTGCCCAGGTCGACGATCACGTTGTCGCGGGTGACTTTTTTCACGGTGCCGGAGATGATTTCACCCAGGCGCTCGCGATAAGCGTCAACGACTTGAGCGCGCTCGGCTTCGCGAACCTTCTGCACGATGACCTGTTTGGCGGTCTGTGCAGCAATACGGCCGAATTCGATCGATTCGATCTTTTCTTCGACCACATCACCGACCTTGGCACCAGGATGCGTTTGCGCAACCTTGCTTGGCCAGGTTTCGATGGCCGGATCATCAAGATCGGCTTCTTCGACGACCGTCCAGCGACGGAAAGTCTCATAGGCACCGGTGTGGCGGTTGATTTCCACACGCAGATCAACTTCGTCTTCAAAACGCTTTTTGGTAGCAGTGGCCAGGGCCAGCTCCAGCGCTTCAAAAATCACGTTTGCCGGTACGCCCTTTTCATTGGATACCGACTCAACAACCAGCAGTACTTCTTTGCTCATCGTACGCCTCGCCTTTCGCAAGCCATTGGATCCGCGGGATCCGCGTCTCAGTCAAAACTGGGAATAATGTTGGCCTTGTCGATCATATCGATCGGCAACAGGAACTCATGGTCTTCTACCTGCACCACGACATCCTGTTCTTCTACACCGCGCAGAAGGCCCTGAAAGTTGCGTCGCCCTTCAAAGGGAGATCGCAGCTTGATCTTCACTTGTTCACCGGCAAATTTTGCAAACTGCTCAATAGTGAACAGTGGGCGTTCCATGCCTGGCGAGGAAACTTCGAGGGTGTATTCAACGGAGATTGGATCTTCAACATCCAGCACACCGCTGATCTGACGGCTGACAATGGCACAATCGTCCACCAGCACGCCGCCCTCTTTATCGATATAAACGCGCAACATTGAGTGGCGACCTTGAGCCGAAAACTCAATACCCCAGCATTCATAGCCTAGGGCCACGACCACCGGGGCCAGCAAGGCCTGCAACTCTTCTAGCTTGCTCGACACCTGAACCCCCTCGTGCATGTATGTGCATGCTGTGCAAAATAAAAAAATGGGCGAAACGCCCATCCTTGAAACGCCGTCGAACAGCGGCGTTGAAAGTGTCCAGCTAACAAAAAGCCCCTTAAAAGGGGCTCCGCTAAAACTGGTTGCGGGGGCCGGATTTGAACCGACGACCTTCGGGTTATGAGCCCGACGAGCTACCAGACTGCTCCACCCCGCGACAAAGCTGGGGCGGAAGTATACGACCGATCCCTTACAGGGTCAATGTAACCTTCCACCTACAAGAAAGCCCGCAACAGCGGGCTCTCCTGATAATTGGTACCGAGAAGGGGACTCGAACCCCTACACCCTATGGGCACAACCACCTCAAGGTTGCGTGTCTACCAATTCCACCACCTCGGCAATACAGCGTTTACAACCCTTCTTACTTCTGCTCTTGAGCTGGAGGTACGTCAGTCGCTGGAGTAGCCGACTTTTGCTCTTGAAGCACCGGGACATCATCAGAAGCCGGTTTTGCTTTTGGTACTTCCAACACTGCTGGGTTTGGGAGACCTACTTGAGTCAGCACATGAGCTTTCTCTTTAGCAAAGTAACCTAACCCCAAGCTGGTTATGAAGAAACCGGCGGCAAGTATAGCAGTAAACTTACTAAGAAAGGTAGAGGAACCTTGGCTTCCGAACACAGTATTTGAAGCACCTGCACCGAAAGACGCACCAGCATCCGCACCTTTACCCTGTTGCAACAAAACCAGGGCAACTACGCCCAGGGCAGCCAACAGATGAAAAACGACTACGACTGTTTCCAGCATTTTTTCAGTTTCCCGCGGCGCGACAGATCGCACCGAACTCATCTGCATTCAGGGAAGCTCCACCAATGAGCCCCCCATCGATATCCGGCATGCCGAACAGTTCGACCGCATTGGCCGCCTTCACGCTGCCGCCGTATAGAAGACGCACACCTTGTGCGACTTCAGAATTCTCTGCCGCCAACTGCGCGCGGATGGCTGCGTGCACATCCTGCGCCTGTTGCGGTGTAGCAGTCAGCCCGGTACCAATGGCCCAGACCGGCTCGTAGGCAATGACTGCCTTTGCAAACGCACCAACACCCAGCTCCTCAATGATGCTGCCCAACTGACGCGAGACAACTTCAAGAGTCTTGCCCGATTCGCGCTGCTCCAGGGTCTCCCCTATGCACAACACCGGAATCAAGCCACAAGCCTGTGCCGCTGCGAACTTGCGATTGAGTGTCCCATCACGCTCGCCCATCATCTGACGGCGCTCGGAGTGCCCGACAAGCACATAGGAACAACCCGCATCAACCAGCTGACTCGGCGAAATCTCACCGGTCAACGCACCTTGCATCGGCTCCACCGCAGAGTTCTGCGCGCCGACCTGGATCGACTTGCCTTTCAGGCCATCAACCACTTGGTTGATATGCAAGCAAGGTGGGAACACCGCGACATCAACACCGCTCGGCAAGGCCAAGTGACGAAGGCCATTGATCAGCTCAGCGACACTGGCGCGGGTACCGTGCATCTTCCAGTTACCAGCTACCATAGTGCGACGCATGCTGTACCTCGTCGGTCAAAGTGGGCGCAGATGTTACCCAACCACATCATCACTGGCAAGCCGAATTCAGGCGCAAACTTCAGTTACCAGTTTTGCCAGGTCTTCGGCATGGCCGCGAACCTGTGTTTCGTCATCACCTTCGACCATGACACGCACCAGAGGCTCTGTGCCGGACTTGCGCAACAACACGCGGCCACGCCCCGCCATAGCAAGGGTTACGCGCTCGCACGCCTCTTTGACAGCCGGGTGCTCGATCGGGTTTTCGCCGCCGCCAAAACGCACATTGAGCAGCACTTGCGGACATTTGCGCAGCGCCTGGCGTGCCTGGGCAAGACTTTCTTCGCGGCGACGCAACGACAGCAGAACCTGCAGCGCAGCGATGATCGCGTCACCCGTGGTGGTGTGCTGGAAGCACACGACATGCCCGGAGTTCTCGCCGCCCACCAGCCAGTTACGCTCCAGCAGCTCAGCGATCACGTAGCGGTCACCGACATTGGCGCGCACGAAAGGAATACCCAGATCCGCCAAGGCCAATTCAAGCCCCAGGTTGCTCATCAGCGTACCAACGACACCACCTTGCAGCTTGTTGCGCTCATGCATATCGCGCGCAATGATGAACAGCAGATCATCACCATCAACAATGGCGCCGGTGTGATCCACCATCAAAACACGGTCACCGTCGCCGTCAAACGCAATGCCCAGGTCAGCATGTTCAGCAAGGACCGCAGCCTGCAATTGCTCCATGTGGGTGGAGCCGCAGTTGTCGTTGATGTTCAACCCATTAGGCTGAGCCGACAGCACGGTTACATCCGCCCCCAATTCCTTGAACACACTGGGCGCCACCTTGTAGGTAGCGCCATGGGCGCAATCGACCACAATCTTCAAGCCGGCAAAATTGGTGCTGCTTGGCACGCTACTCTTGCAGAATTCGATATAGCGGCCAGAGGCGTCATTGATGCGCGACACCTTGCCCAACTTGCTGGACTCAACCACCGTCATCGGTGCATCCAGCAGCTCTTCAATCATCAACTCGATCTCGTCCGGCAGCTTGGTGCCCTGACCCGAGAAGAATTTGATGCCGTTGTCATCATGCGGGTTGTGCGAGGCACTGATCACAATACCGGCTTCAGCGTGGAAGGTACGCGTCAGGTAAGCGATCGCCGGCGTCGGCATGGGCCCCAGCAACATGACATCAGCCCCCGCTGCAGACAGACCCGCCTCCAACGCAGACTCAAACATGTAGCCCGAGATGCGAGTGTCCTTGCCCACCAGGATGCGGCACGCGCCCATGCTTCGGAACGCCATACCCGCAGCCCAACCCAGCTTGAGCATGAAATCAGGAGTAATCGGAAATTCGCCGACCCGACCACGGATACCGTCGGTGCCAAAGTATTTTTTAGTCATAAGTGCTCCATCATTCTTATTCGGCTGATTCTACCGCGGCAATCATACGCACTACATCCACTGTCTCGGCAACATCATGCACACGTAATATGCGCGCCCCCTTGGTGACGGCAAGCGCCGCCAGCGCAAGACCGCCGTACAAGCGCTCACCCACTGGTCGATTCAGGGCCAGGCCAATCATGCTCTTGCGTGAAACGCCGACCAGCAGGGGGCGACCAAGGGCATGCAGGGATTCCATGTGTTTGAACAAACTCAGATTGTGCTGCAGGGTCTTGGCGAAGCCGAAGCCAGGGTCGAGGATGATCTTTTCTGCGGCAATTCCCGCGACTGCGCATTGAGCGACTCGCTCCGCGAGAAAACCACTCACCTCACCGACAAGATCATCATAGTGCGGGCTGTCCTGCATATTGCCGGGCTCACCCAGCATATGCATCAGGCACACCGGCAATCCGGTGGCCGCAGCCGCATCCAGAGCCCCGTCACGCTGAAGAGAGCGCACATCGTTGATCAGCCCCGCCCCGAGGCGCGCAGTTTCGCGCATCACGGCTGGCGTCGACGTATCAACCGAGATAATGACATCCAGTTCACGCGCAATGCGCTCGACGATCGGCGCCACCCTCTCCAGCTCTTCCAAAGGGGATACAACGCGAGCGCCAGGCCGGGTCGATTCGCCACCGACATCAATCAATGTCGCGCCCGCCGCAACCATTGCCTCAGCATGGCGCAATGCAGCATCGAGCTGGCTGAAGCGGCCGCCATCGGAAAAGGAATCGGGAGTGACATTGAGAATGCCCATGACATGCGTATGGGCCAAATCAAGAACCCGGTTGCCGCAAGGCAACCGGGTGGAGGACAACACAGAAGTCATTTCAAACCTTAGACGTCAGCTGCCGGACCGCCGATCGGAGTTTCAGGGCGTTCGTTCTGAACCACTGGCGGCGTGCCAGAGGTGCCCGAACCGCCTTCCCAATCGCGAGGCTCGCGGGGTGCGCGACCGGCCATGATGTCGTCGATCTGGTCGGCATCAATGGTCTCGTACTTCATCAGCGCATCCGCCATGGCATCCAGCTTGTCGCGGTTGTCCGTCAGGATCTGCTTGGCCGTGCCGTAGCACTGGTCAATGATACTGCGCACTTCGGAGTCGATCAGCTTGGCAGTCTCACCGGAGAAGCTGGCGTTTTGACCACCACCACCGCGACCCAGGAACACTTCACCTTCTTCCTCGGCATACATGAGCGGGCCGAGTTTTTCCGACAAGCCCCACTTGGTCACCATGTTCCGTGCAATCTGGCTGGCACGCATGATGTCGTTGGAGGCACCTGTGGTGACCCCGTCAAAGCCCAAGGTCATTTCTTCAGCAATCCGACCGCCATACAACGAGCAGATCTGACTGATCAGTGCGCGCTTGGAGAGGCTGTAGCGATCCTCTTCCGGGAGGAACATGGTCACACCCAGCGCCCGACCACGAGGAATGATCGACACCTTGTAGACCGGATCATGCTCAGGCACGACGCGACCAACAATAGCGTGACCGGCTTCGTGATAAGCGGTGTTCTGCTTCTCTTTCTCGGACATGACCATGGATTTGCGCTCGGCGCCCATCATGATCTTGTCTTTTGCCAGTTCGAATTCTTTCATTTCAACGATGCGCTTGCCGGTACGGGCAGCGAACAGCGACGCCTCGTTGACCAGGTTGGCCAGGTCAGCACCTGAGAAGCCTGGCGTGCCACGGGCAATCACGGCCGGAGCCACGTCGTCACCCATTGGCACTTTGCGCATGTGTACTTTCAGGATCTGTTCGCGACCACGGATATCCGGCAAGCCCACCACAACCTGGCGGTCGAAACGGCCCGGACGCAGCAACGCGGGGTCCAATACGTCCGGACGGTTGGTTGCAGCGATGACGATAATGCCATCATTCATTTCAAAGCCGTCCATCTCAACCAGCAACTGGTTAAGGGTCTGCTCACGCTCATCATGACCGCCGCCCATGCCAGCACCACGATGGCGACCAACGGCGTCGATTTCGTCGATGAAGATGATGCACGGTGCATGCTTTTTAGCCTGTTCGAACATATCGCGAACACGGCTGGCACCAACACCGACGAACATCTCGACGAAGTCAGAACCGGAAATGGTGAAGAACGGCACCTTGGCTTCGCCGGCAATCGCCTTGGCCAGCAAGGTTTTACCAGTACCCGGAGGACCGACCATCAGTACACCGCGAGGAATGCGGCCACCCAGGCGCTGGAACTTGCCTGGATCACGCAGGAACTCGACCAGCTCACCCACTTCTTCCTTGGCTTCGTCGCAACCGGCAACGTCAGCCAGGGTGGTTTTCACCTGATCTTCGGAGAGCAGGCGTGCCTTGCTCTTGCCGAAGCTCATCGGCCCGCCCTTGCCTCCCGCACCGCCTTGCATCTGGCGCATGAAGAACATGAACACAGCGATGATCACCAGGATCGGGAAGCTGGCGACCAGCAATTGGGTCCAGATGCTCTGCTGCTCAGGCTGCTTGCCTTCGACCACCACGTGGTTATCCACCAGGTCGCCGATCAGACCGTTGTCCTGGATCGCCGGACGAATGGTCTTGAAGCTGTCGCCATCGTTGCGTTTGCCGGTGATCACGTAGCCATCAACCGCTACGCGCTCGACCTTGCCATCCTTAACTTGCTGGATGAAGTCGGAATAGTTGAGGGTCTGCGGCTCGTTAGGGCTGGAGAAGTTGTTCATCACCGTCACCAGGACAGCCGCGATGATCAACCACAGGATCAGATTCTTTGCCATATCGTTCAATTAACTACCCTCTGAAGCAAGCTCCGCTACTGGCGCGCGCTTCGCATGATATTCACCGGCCTAACTTACTACATTACCTACAACTCTGGCAGGCGCCGTCTGTAACCCTTTGTGAAACTTTGACTACACAATATTCGTAAAGCTTCGTGACGAAAGCGATATAAAAAAACCTATCGCCCTCCTCCAATTCCTCAAAAACGCTCTTCACTCGCAGCGCCTTCAACCCCGCGGAAGCCGCGGCACAGCAGGTACTGCTCCCGCGACCTGTCTCGGGAAGAGTCAGGCTTACGCGTTTGCACCTTGTCGAACAGCTTGCGGATGTTCTTGTGGTACTCGTCGAAACCCTCGCCCTGGAAGACTTTCACCAGAAAATCACCACCAGGACGCAAAACCCGACCCGCCAAATCCAGCGCCAGTTCACATAGGAACATTGCGCGCGGCATATCAACGGCCGGTAATCCACTCATATTGGGGGCCATGTCGGAAATCACAAGGTCTACCTGCGAATTTCCCACAGCCTCGAGGATCTGGGCGAGTACGGCATCCTGAGTGAAATCACCATGAACAAAGGTCACATCCGGGATGCTGTCCATTTCCAGGATATCGGAAGCGATCAAGCGGCCCTGCCCGCCAATCAGACGACTGGTCACCTGGGACCAGCCACCTGGGGCGGCCCCCAGATCAATTACGCTCATGCCTGGACGAATCAGTTTGTCCTTGTCCTGGATCTCCAACAGCTTGTAGCTGGCCCGGGAACGGTAGCCGTCCTTTTGTGCCTTTTTGACGTAAGGATCGTTGAAATGTTCTTGTAGCCACTTAAGGCTGGTTTTGGAACGGGCCACGGGCCACCTCGAAAAATAAAACGGGTCGTGATTAACTGGGCGGTCCCGGACTCGCTCGGGTAAACTGGCCGCCGCTTTTTACAAGATCAGACGCAGGGGTCAGATTATGCCGCTCACTCAAGAGCAGAAGAAACAGTACAAATCCATTGGCCACCATCTGAAACCAGTTCTGATTGTGGCAGATAACGGTTTGACTGAAGGTGTGTTAGCCGAATTCGAACGTGCGCTGAACGATCATGAACTGATCAAGATCAAGGTCAACATCCTTGACCGCGAAGCGCGCCTGGCTGCCATTGCAGAACTGTGCAAGGTAGGCAAAGCGGACCTGGTCCAGGTCATCGGCAAGATGGCGCTGCTGTATCGCAAGAACTTCAGCGTCAACAAGCAACTGTCGAACGTACACCGCTTCAAGTAATAAAAAGGGTCACGGGCGTGCTTCGCGCGCCCTGCCACTCCAACCTGGCGCCGGCTGCATCACCAGCACCAGACCGGAAAACCCTAGCACAAGATAGCTGAATAGCTGCCAGCGCAACGCTTCCGGCAGCCAGACATGCACCATGCAATACATTGCACACGCATACAGCGCCATCAACAGCAGTTGCCCGCGAATATCCCGCCACAAACTTCCCAAGCCTTCAGCCTTGACCAGCACCAACGCCTGGAGCGTCACGCACGCCGCCGCAAAACCCACCAGCAACGCACTGAGTAATCCATCGATCTCATCGATCAGCAACGGTGCCAGGCCTATCAGGCCCAGCGCCGGCAACACGCCAATGTGCAGCAACCACAGGCCGCCCACCCAAAGCATCTGGGAGAGTTGCCAAAGCATGGCGCCCGCACGAAGCGGGCGCCGTCTTTCAGACGTGACGAACTTCAACAATCTCGTACTCGGTCACGCCGCCCGGCGTTTTGACAGACACCACATCACCCTCTTCCTTGGCAATCAAGGCGCGGGCCAGCGGAGAACCGACAGAGATCTTGCCGAGTTTGAAGTCAGCCTCATCTTCGCCAACGATGTGGTAGACCACGCTTTCGTCCGTCTCGACGTTGGCGATTTCCACGGTCGTGCCGAAAATCACCTTGCCGGTCTTCGGAATGGTCGTCACGTCGATGACCACCGAGTTCTGCAGGCGACCTTCGATGTCACGGATCCGCGCCTCGACCATACCTTGCTGCTCGCGAGCAGCATGGTATTCGGCGTTTTCCTTCAGATCGCCCAATTCGCGGGCCGTACCGATGTCCTGGCTCAGCTTTGGACGGACGACCTTGGTCAGATGGGCGTGCTCCTCTTCCAGGGCCTTGAAGCCCTGGACGGTCATTGGGTATTTGGTCATGCCTTCAATCCTGCGTGTAGATCCTGCAAGCGACGCACGGTCTTTTCCGGACCGAACTTGAGCGCTTCGCAGATGGCTTCGCCAGCAGCAATGGTGGTGGTGCAGTAGATCTTGTGCTGCAAGGCGTTACGGCGAATGGAGTAGGAATCCGCGATCGACTGGCGACCTTCGGTGGTGTTGATGATCAGGGTGACTTCGTCATTCTTGATCATGTCGACCACGTGCGGACGGCCTTCCGTCACCTTGTTCACGCGACGCACTTTCAGGCCGGCAGCTTCGATCAGCTTGGCGGTCCCGGCGGTGGCCACGACTTCGAAGCCCAAGTTGATCAGATCACGGGCCACGCCTGCAACCAGTGGCTTGTCATCATCACGCACACTGATGAACGCAGTACCGCCGGTCGGCAGCACTTCGCTGGCGCCCATCTGGGCCTTGGCGAAGGCTTCGCCGAAGGTATCGCCCACACCCATGACTTCACCGGTGGACTTCATCTCTGGGCCCAGGATCGGGTCCACACCAGGGAATTTGGCGAACGGGAACACCGCCTCTTTCACGCTGTAGAAGTTAGGAATGATTTCCTTGGTGAAGCCAATTTCCTTCAGGGTCTTACCGGCCATCACGCGGGCAGCGATCATGGCCAGGGACACACCGATGCACTTGGAAACGAATGGCACGGTACGCGAAGCACGCGGGTTGACTTCGATGACGTAGATGTCTTCGCCTTGCAGCGCCAACTGTACGTTCATCAGGCCGACCACGCCCAACTCCAGGGCCATTTTCTTGACCTGTTCGCGCATCTCGTCCTGGATGTGCGCCGGCAGCGAGTACGGCGGCAGCGAGCAAGCGGAGTCACCGGAGTGAACGCCCGCCTGTTCGATGTGTTGCATGATCGCGCCGATCACCACGTCGGTACCGTCACACACTGCATCCACGTCCATCTCAATGGCGCAGTTGAGGAAGTGGTCGAGCAGCACCGGGCTGTCGTTGGACACTTTCACCGCATCACGCAGGTAGCGCTTGAGTTCTTCTTCTTCGTAGACGATTTCCATCGCGCGGCCGCCCAGTACGTAGGACGGACGCACCACCAGCGGATAGCCAATCTTGCTGGCTGCACGGATAGCTTCGTCTTCGCTGCGCACGGTGGCGTTTGGCGGCTGGCGCAGGTTCAGGCGTTCAACCATTTGCTGGAAGCGTTCACGGTCTTCTGCACGGTCGATCGCGTCTGGGCTGGTGCCGATAATCGGCACGCCGGCTTCTTCCAGGGCACGCGCCAGTTTCAGCGGGGTCTGGCCGCCGTACTGGACGATCACGCCCTTCGGCTTCTCGACCCGGCAGATTTCCAGCACGTCTTCCAGGGTCACTGGCTCGAAATACAGGCGATCGGAGGTGTCGTAGTCGGTGGAAACGGTTTCCGGGTTGCAGTTGACCATGATGGTCTCGTAACCGTCTTCGCGCAGGGCCAATGCCGCGTGTACGCAGCAGTAGTCGAACTCGATACCCTGGCCGATACGGTTTGGGCCACCGCCGAGGATCATGATCTTGTCGCGGCCCGACGGCGCGGCTTCGCACTCTTCCTCGTAGGTTGAGTACATGTAGGCGGTGTCGGTGGCGAACTCGGCCGCGCAGGTGTCAACGCGCTTGTAGACCGGGAAGATCTCCAGCTTGTGGCGGTGGCGACGCAACGCTTTCTCGGTCACACCCAGCAACTTGGCCAGACGCATGTCGGAGAAACCTTTGCGCTTGAGCTTGAACATCAAGTCGCGGTCGATACTGGCAAGACCCAGGGTCTTGACCTTCTCTTCTTCCTTGATCAGGTCTTCGATCTGCACCAGGAACCACGGGTCGATCATGTTCATGCCGAAGATGTCTTCGACCGACAGGCCGGCGCGGAACGCGTCAGCCACGTACCAGATGCGCTCGGCGCCCGGCACGGTCAGTTCGCGCTTGAGGATGCTCATGCTTTCCGGGTTGCTCAGATCGAGCTTCTCGTCCAGGCCACAAACGCCCACTTCCAGACCACGCAGGGCTTTCTGCAGGGATTCCTGGAAGGTCCGACCGATGGCCATGACTTCACCCACCGACTTCATTTGAGTGGTCAGGCGTGCGTCGGCTTTCGGGAATTTCTCGAAAGCGAAACGTGGCAGCTTAGTGACGACGTAGTCGATCGACGGCTCGAAGGACGCCGGAGTAGCGCCGCCGGTGATTTCGTTCTGCAGTTCGTCCAGGGTATAGCCGATCGCCAACTTGGCAGCGATACGCGCAATCGGGAAGCCGGTAGCTTTCGAGGCCAGGGCCGAGGAACGGGACACCCGCGGGTTCATCTCGATGACTACCATGCGACCCGTGTCCGGGCAGATGCCGAACTGGACGTTGGAACCGCCGGTTTCCACGCCGATTTCACGCAGTACCGCCAGCGAGGCGTTACGCATGATCTGGTATTCCTTGTCCGTCAGGGTCTGCGCCGGAGCAACGGTGATCGAGTCACCGGTGTGCACGCCCATCGGATCGAAGTTTTCGATGGAGCAGACGATGATGCAGTTGTCCTTTTTATCGCGGACAACCTCCATCTCATACTCTTTCCAGCCGATCAGGGACTCGTCAATCAGCAGCTCTTTGGTCGGCGACAGGTCCAGGCCACGAGAGCAGATTTCTTCGAACTCTTCACGGTTGTAAGCGATACCGCCACCGGTCCCGCCCATGGTGAAGGACGGACGGATGATGCACGGGAAGCCAAGCTTCTCGAGCACTGCGTTGGCTTCTTCCATGCTGTGGGCGATGCCCGAGCGCGGGCAGTCCAGGCCGATGGACTTCATCGCCTTGTCAAAGCGCGAACGGTCTTCGGCCTTGTCGATGGTGTCGGCATTGGCGCCGATCATTTCTACGCCGAATTTCTCCAGGACGCCTTCGCGCTCCAGGTCCAGGGCGCAGTTCAGAGCGGTTTGACCACCCATGGTTGGCAGCAGCGCGTCCGGACGCTCTTTCTCGATGATCTTGGCAACGGTCTGCCACTTGATCGGCTCGATGTAGGTGGCGTCGGCCATGTCCGGGTCGGTCATGATGGTGGCCGGGTTGGAGTTCACCAGGATGACGCGGTAACCCTCTTCGCGCAGGGCTTTACAGGCCTGGGCGCCGGAGTAGTCGAATTCGCAGGCCTGGCCGATCACGATCGGGCCAGCGCCGAGAATCAGGATGCTTTTTATGTCTGTACGTTTTGGCATGGGTTTGTCACTCAAATCCGCAGGTCAGTCGGCAAGCCGTCTTGAACAATCTTTGATGAGCCCGCGGGGGCCACCGGAATCCGGGGCCGCCCGCAGGCCGCTCAGTCAGCGTCGCTTGGCCATCTCATTGATGAAACGGTCGAACAGCGGCGCTACGTCGTTCGGGCCTGGGCTCGCTTCAGGGTGGCCCTGGAAGCTGAACGCGCTCTTGTCGGTGCGCTCGATGCCCTGCAGGGAACCGTCGAACAGCGACTTGTGAATGGCGCGCACGTTGCTCGGCAGGGTGGCTTCATCTACCGCAAAACCGTGGTTCTGGCTGGTGATCATCACAACGCCAGTGTCCAGGTCCTGTACCGGGTGGTTGGCACCGTGGTGGCCGTGGCCCATTTTCAGAGTCTTGGCGCCGGAGGCCAGGGCCAGCAGCTGGTGACCGAGGCAGATACCGAATACCGGAATCTCGGTTTCCAGCACGTCCTTGATCGCCTGGATGGCATAGTCGCATGGCTCAGGGTCACCCGGGCCGTTGGACAGGAACACGCCGTCCGGCTGCAAGGCGAGTACGTCGCTGGCAGGCGTTTGCGCCGGCACCACGGTCACGCGGCAGCCGCGCTCGACCAGCATGCGCAGGATGTTGTACTTGACGCCGTAGTCGTAGGCCACAACGTGGTAAGGCAGGTCAGCAGCTTCGATGGTCGCATGGCTGTCGGTCTTCAAGTCCCAGACAGTGGAGCGCCACTCGTACTTCTCTTTGACGCTGACGACTTTCGCCAGGTCCATGCCCTTCAGGCCTGGGAAACCTTGCGCTGCGGCAATCGCCGCCTCTTCGGAGATATTGTCACCGACCATGATGCAGCCGTTCTGCGAGCCTTTTTCACGCAGGATGCGCGTGAGGCGGCGCGTATCGATACCGGCGATCGCCACAACATTGTTGGCTTTCAGGTAATCGGACAGCGACATCGTGTTACGCCAGTTGCTCGCAACCAGTGGCAGGTCGCGAATCACCAGACCCGCCGACCAGACACGATCAGACTCGACGTCTTCCGGTGTAGTACCGGTATTGCCGATGTGCGGATAGGTCAGGGTAACGATCTGTTGGGCGTAGGAAGGATCGGTAAGGATTTCCTGATAGCCGGTCATGGCAGTGTTAAACACCACCTCTCCAACGGTCTGACCGTCGGCTCCAATGGCTTCGCCGCGAAAAATGCTGCCATCAGCAAGGGCGAGTATGGCTGGCTTAGTCAAGAAGACCTCCCGTAAATAAAGCCTGAAAGGGCGATCGCAGGTGTAAAAAAGCGGAGTGACGTATGGACACGTCACTCCGCTTATTCACTGAATTATTCTGCGCGCTTTTAGTGAACACACTAAAGCTGTAGCTTACAGAAAAAGGCTTTTTTGGTCCACCGCTAATGAGCCTTAAAGGCAGGGGAATGCGACAGGACGTCGCTTAGCGGGTAAAAACGGGGCCTAAGCATAAGCTTGAGGCCCCGTTTTAGCTACTGATCAGTGCAGATCCAGCACATCGCGCATGTCGTACAGACCAGGCGTACGACCTTCCAACCAGAGCGCAGCACGTACCGCGCCCTTGGCAAACGTCATACGACTGGAGGCTTTGTGCGTGATTTCCAGGCGCTCACCTTCAGTGGCGAACAACACGGTGTGATCACCCACTACATCGCCGCCACGCACCGTCGCAAAACCAATGGTGTCACGCGCACGCGCACCGGTATGGCCTTCGCGACCGTACACCGCCACTTTCGACAGGTCTCGGCCCAGCGCATCGGCAATCGCCTCACCCATGCGCAGCGCGGTGCCCGACGGCGCATCGATCTTGTGGCGATGATGAGTCTCGATGATCTCGATATCCGCCTCATCCCCCAGCACGCGAGCAGCCAGATCCAGCAGCTTGAGCGACAGGTTCACACCGACACTGAAGTTGGCAGCGAAGACGACAGGAATATCTTTGCCCGCTTCCACCAACAACTGCTTCTGCTCAGCCGTCAAGCCGGTGGTGCCGATCACCATGGCCTTGCCCGCCTTGCGGCAGAAGGCCAGGTTTTTCAGCATCACGTCCGGCAGAGTGAAATCGATCAGCACGTCGAACTCGTCCGCCACCTGCTCCAGATTGCCGGACAACGACACACCGATGCGCCCCAACGAGGCCAACTCGCCGGCATCCGCACCAATCAACGTGCTGCCCGGGCGAACGATCGCCGCGGTCAGCCCGGAGGCCGGCGAGCGTTGCTGCACCGCCTCGACCAGTGTCTTGCCCATGCGCCCGGCAGCACCCATTACGGCTATACGTCGCATACTCAATTCCTTACAGGTCGCCGAAGAAGCGCTTTACGCCATCGAAAAAGCCCGCAGTCTTCGGCGAGTGAGAGTCATCACCCTCCATCGAGCTGCGGAACTCTTCAAGCAATTCGCGCTGACGGCGGTTCAAGTTGACCGGAGTCTCTACCGCCACACGGCACATCAGGTCGCCAGCACCGCCACCGCGCACCGGCGCAACGCCTTTGCCACGGATACGGAACTGCTTGCCGGTCTGGGTGCCTTCAGGGATCTTGAGCTTGACCCGACCGTCGAGGGTCGGAATTTCCAGCTCGCCGCCCAAGGCTGCATCGACAAAACTGATCGGCACTTCGCAGAACAGGTGCTTGCCGTCACGCTGGAAGATCGAGTGCTCACGCACATTGATCACCACGTACAGGTCGCCCGTCGGACCGCCTTGAGTACCGGCCTCGCCTTCACCCGACAGACGAATGCGATCACCGGTGTCCACGCCCGCCGGCACTTTCACCGAAAGGGTTTTGTACTCTTCGACACGACCTTCGCCGTGGCACGAGTCGCACGGATCGGAAATGATCTTGCCCTGTCCATGGCAGCGCGGGCAGGTCTGCTGCACCGAGAAAAAGCCCTGCTGCATACGGACCTGACCAATACCGCCGCACGTCGGGCACGTGATGGGCGAGGAGCCCTTCTTGGCACCCGAACCATCGCACGGCTTGCAGTTGACCAGCGTCGGCACACGGATATTGACGCTGGTGCCGCGCACGGCTTCTTCCAGGTTCAATTCCAGGGTGTAGCGCAAATCACTGCCACGCTGGGCGCCGCCACGCTGACCACCGCGGCCACCGCCGAAGAAGTCGCTGAACACGTCACCGAAGATATCGGAGAAGTTCTGACCGCCAAACCCGGCACCGCCGCCACCCATGCTCGGATCGACACCGGCATGGCCATACTGGTCGTAGGCCGCGCGCTTGTTGGGATCAGACAGACATTCGTAGGCCTCGTTGGCCTCTTTGAACATTTCTTCGGATTCTTTGCTATCCGGATTACGGTCCGGGTGGTGCTTCATCGCCAGGCGACGGTAGGCCTTCTTCAGGTCCGCCTCGCTGGAGCCGCGCTCCACACCCAACACTTCGTAATAGTCACGCTTTGCCATAAGTCTTTGCACTCTTATAGGACGTTCAGCCAGACCCTCCTGAGCCTTGCCAAACTCGTTGAGCCCCAATACAGGCCCGGACCCAACTCACGTCAATTCAACGATCCTGGTCATTACTACTTTTAGCCAGGTACCCGGCCAAAAATGCGGTATTTACTGCTCGGAAAGCAGGAGCATTCCCGATCACACCGCCAGCATCCGAACGCTGTCGCATGCTGTAAAAATTCGCATACCCCAGACACGCCAACGCGGGAGCAAGCTCCCGCGCGGCGACATCCTACCAGTCACCGCTTGATAGCGGTCAACCGGGCGACCAACTTACTTCTGGTCTTTGACTTCTTCGAACTCGGCATCGACAACGTCGTCGTGCTTGGCTTCAGGCTCTGCCTGTTGCGCAGCACCGTCAGCTGGCTGACCTTGTTCGGCGTACATTTTCTGCGCCACTGGAGCGGAGACTTTCGACAGCTCTTCGATCTTGGCTTCGATAGCGGCCTTGTCGTCGCCTTTGACAGCGGCTTCCAGGGCAACCACAGCAGCTTCGATTGCAGTCTTCTCTTCAGCAGTCACTTTATCGCCAGCATCAGCGACCATTTTGCGTGTCGAGTGAACCAGTGCATCACCCTGGTTACGGGCGCCAGCCAGCTCAGCAAACTTGGCATCCGCATCAGCGTTGGCTTCAGCATCACGGATCATCTGTTGAATTTCTTCATCAGACAGACCGGAGTTGGCCTTGATGGTGATCTTCTGCTCTTTGCCAGTTGCCTTGTCTTTCGCGCCGACGTGCAGGATGCCGTTGGCGTCGATGTCGAAGGTCACTTCGATTTGTGGCACGCCACGTGGTGCTGGTGGAATCTCGGCCAGGTCGAACTTGCCCAGGGACTTGTTCTGAGCAGCCTGCTTACGCTCACCTTGCAGCACGTGAATGGTCACAGCGCCTTGGTTGTCATCGGCAGTCGAGAACACTTGCGATTTCTTGGTAGGAATCGTGGTGTTTTTCTCGATCAGCGCGGTCATCACGCCGCCCATGGTTTCGATACCCAGGGTCAGCGGGCTGACGTCCAACAGCAGCACGTCTTTCACGTCGCCGGCCAATACCGCACCCTGGATGGCAGCACCCATGGCAACCGCTTCGTCCGGGTTCACGTCTTTACGTGCTTCTTTACCGAAGAACTCGGTCACTTTCTGCTGAACCAGTGGCATACGGGTCTGACCGCCCACCAGGATCACGTCATTGATGGAACCAACGTCGATACCGGCGTCTTTCAGCGCGATACGGCAAGGTTCGATGGTGCGCTGAACCAGGTCTTCAACCAGCGCTTCCAACTTGGCGCGAGAAATCTTCACGTTCAAGTGCTTAGGACCGGTGGCATCTGCAGTGATGTACGGCAGGTTCACGTCGGTCGACATGCTCGAGGACAGCTCGATCTTGGCTTTCTCGGCAGCTTCTTTCAGGCGCTGCATCGCCAGCGGATCACCCTTGAGGTTCATGCCGCTTTCTTTCTTGAATTCGTCAACGAGGTAGTCGATCAGACGAATGTCAAAGTCTTCACCGCCCAGGAAAGTGTCACCGTTGGTGGCCAACACTTCGAACTGGTGCTCGCCGTCAACTTCAGCGATCTCGATGACCGACACGTCGAACGTACCACCGCCCAGGTCATAAACGATCACAGTGTGGTCGCCTTTGGCCTTGTCCATACCGTAAGCCAGGGCAGCTGCGGTAGGTTCGTTGATGATACGTTTTACGTCCAGGCCCGCGATGCGGCCGGCGTCTTTGGTCGCCTGGCGCTGGCTGTCGTTGAAGTAAGCCGGAACGGTGATCACCGCTTCGGTCACAGCTTCACCCAGGTAGTCTTCGGCGGTCTTCTTCATCTTTTTCAAGACTTCAGCCGAGATCTGCGGTGCCGACATTTTGTTGCCATTTACTTCAACCCAGGCGTCACCGTTGTCAGCCTTGGCGATTTTGTAAGGCACCATCTTGATGTCTTTTTGTACGACTTCTTCGTCGAACTTACGACCGATCAGACGCTTTACCGCGTACAGGGTGTTGTGCGGGTTGGTCACAGCCTGACGCTTGGCCGACTGACCAACGAGGATCTCGCCATCATTTGCGTAAGCAATGATCGACGGCGTGGTACGCGCGCCTTCGGCGTTTTCGATTACTTTGGCTTTGCCGTTTTCCATGACGGAGACACAGGAGTTGGTGGTCCCCAGGTCGATACCGATAATTTTGCCCATGATTTACTCTCCCGAAACTTGAATTTGGTTGCCGCAGCAGTGGTGGCTAACTGCGGTAGCACTTAAACGCTTGACTTATAGATGGGGGCTTTGCAGCGTATTTCAAGCCTGCTCATCAATAGAAGGCGAAACCGGTGCAGGCGCCTTGCTCACGACGACCATCGCCGGGCGCAGCAGGCGACCATTGAGCAGATAACCCTTCTGGAACGTTTTGAGCACGCTGTTTGGCTCCAGGTCATGGCTTTCCTGCATGGCCATGGCTTGGTGATGCTCAGCGTTGAACGGCTCGCCGCCTTGTGGATCGATCGCTTCCAACTGATAACGCTTCAGGGTGTCCTGGAACATTTTCAGGGTCAGTTCGATCCCTTCGCGCATCGGGCGGATGTTTTCGTCGTCCGGGTTGGACAATTCAAGGCCACGCTCCAGGCTGTCGATGATCGGCAGCAAGTCATTGGCGAATTTTTCCAACGCGAATTTGTGAGCCTTTTCTACATCCTGCTCGGCACGGCGGCGGACGTTCTGCAGATCAGCGGCAACACGCAAAGACTGGTCCTGCGCAGCGGCCAATTGCTCTTCGAGCACTTGCACACGAGTCGCCAGCTCATCGCCGACAGCCGAATTGGCGTCTGGAGTTTGCGTATCCTGCGTCTGTTCGTCAGCCATAGTTTTCTCCTTTCAAAATCATGCGCGAACTCAACTCGCGCTTCTGTTCCGGTATATGGGGCCACAATTTCCAGGTTCAAGGGCGCAGGCGTTACCAAAAGTCTTTCGATTGACCTTCATCAATTCCTGCCCGGTCATTCCTGGTTGCGCTTAAAAATATCCAGATTCAAGCAAATCGAGCTAAGCACCAGGATTGTCAGCGCCGAACAAAACACTGTATAAATAACCAGACCTAAAGCCTGGGAGCGGCCGTCATGCTCGTGCACCTGTCCGTACATAACTACGCCATCGTTGAACACCTGGATCTCGAACTGGATCGCGGGATGAGCGTAATCACAGGCGAAACCGGCGCCGGCAAGTCGATCATGCTCGACGCTCTGGGCTTGACCCTGGGTGATCGCGCTGACAGTGGCGTGGTGCGCCCCGGCGCGGACAAGGCCGACATCCTGGCCACCTTCGACCTGGCGGATATTCCCGAGGCTGAGGCCTGGCTGGCCGAACGCGACCTTAATAATGAAGGCCCGTGCATCTTGCGACGAGTCATCACGGCGGAAGGCCGCTCACGCGGGTATATCAACGGTACGCCCTGCCCGCTTGGCGACTTAAAGGCCCTGGGCGAACTGTTGATCGATATCCACAGCCAGCATGAACATCAGTCCCTGCTGAAAACCGATACCCATCGCCGCCTGCTCGATGAGTACGCCGGCGCCACAGACCTGGCCCGCCAGGTGCAACTCGCCGCCCAGCGCTGGCGCCAGACTCGCCAGGAACTGGAGCGACTCTCCAACTCCGGCGATGAGCAACGTGCTCGCCACCAATTGCTCAGCTACCAACTCGAAGAGCTGGAAAGCCTGGGCCTGGGCGAGACCGAACTGGAGCAGCTTGAGCAGGAACACAAGAACCTCACCAACGCGGAAACCCTGCTGGGCATTTGCCGCCAGGTGGTGGAGCAATGCAGTGAGAGTGACTCCGGCAATGTGCTCAATGCACTGACCGCCAGCCTCAATCGCCTCTCTAGCGTGAACAGCGCCTCCGGCTCGTTGAGCGAGGCCACCACCTTGCTGACCAGCGCACAGATTCAAGTAGAGGAAGCCGTCGGCGAGTTGAATCGCTTCCTGGACCACTTCGATGCCGACCCGGCGCGCCTGCAGGAGATAGAAGAACGCCTCGACACCATCTATACCCTGGCGCGCAAACATCGCATCCAGCCCACCGAAGTGGCGACGATGCAGCAAAAGCTGCTGGATGAAATCGAGACCCTGAACGCCAACGATGAATCCATCGAGCGCCTGGGCGACGAGCTTGCCTCTTTCGCTCGCCACTATCAGGAGAAGGCGCGCGAACTCAGCGACTTGCGCCAGCAAGCAGCGACGAGCCTAGCCAACGCAGTGGAGCTGGAGATCCAACGCCTGGGCATGCCTGGCGGGCGCTTTACCATTGAATTGCGCACCAACGCCAGTAACGAACTGCAGCCCCACGGGCTGGAGCAGGTCGAGCTGCTGGTCAGCGCCAACCCCGGCCAACCGCTCAAGGCGCTGGCGAAAGTAGCCTCCGGCGGCGAACTGTCGCGAATCAGCCTGGCCATCCAGGTGATCACTGCGCAAACCTCTCGGGTGCCAACGCTGGTGTTTGACGAAGTTGATGTGGGGATTGGTGGGCCGACGGCAGAAATTGTTGGCCAGTTGTTGCGACGCCTGGGGGATAGAGGCCAGGTGCTGACAGTCACCCACTTGCCGCAAGTGGCGGCCCAGGGGCATCAACACCTGTTTGTACACAAGGTACGCGGCAGCGATGCCACACACACAGCCGTGTCCAAGTTGAATAAGTCGGAACGCGTTGAAGAAGTGGCGCGCATGCTTGGCGGGATCGACTTGACCAAGGAGTCGTTGGCGCATGCGAAGAAAATGGTCGTGGCAGCAAAGGCCTGACCGGGCAGTTTTCCTTCATTATAGAAAGCACGAAGGCGACCCTGAGGTCGCCTTCGATCGTTTTGCAGAGAAAATCTGCAGCGCTTGTTACTTTTTCTTACGGATGTACAGGACCAGATTATGGTCAACCAGATCGAAGCCATGTTCCTCAGCAATCTTGTGCTGCAGCGCTTCGATTTCCGGGCTGGTGAACTCGATAACCTCATTGGTATCCAGGTCAACCATGTGGTCGTGATGACCACCGTCAGCCAGTTCAAATACTGCATGACCGCCGTCGAAATTATGACGAACCACCAGCCCTGCGGCTTCAAACTGGGTCAGTACACGGTAAACCGTGGCCAGGCCGACGTCCTCGTTAGACTCCATCAGCGCCTTGTAGACATCCTCGGCACTCATGTGACGCTGCTCAGCAGAATCGAGCATTTGTAGAATCTTGACTCGTGGCAGAGTCACTTTGAGACCGGCTTTGCGTAGTTCGCTATTTTCAACCATGGTTAGCTTTCTCGCGGATGCTGCTTCGCAGCTTCTCTTAATACGGGTATGATCGGCGTTTACGTTGTCCCAGCCAAGATAGTGGAAGTCGCCCACCGATGCAAAACACCAAGCTCTTGCTAACCAGTTTCACCTTTGTGGGACTGCTCGCACTCGCCGGTTGTTCATTCCCCGGGGTTTACAAAATCGACATCCAGCAGGGCAATGTCGTCACGCAGGACATGATAGACCAGTTACGCCCCGGAATGACCCGACGGCAAGTACGGTTTATCATGGGTAACCCCCTGCTGACCGACACTTTCCATGCCGATCGCTGGGATTATCTCTACAGCCTCCAGCCTGGTGGCGGTGAACGCCAACAGGAGCGCGTCAGCGTCATTTTCAATGGCAATGACCAGCTTGTCAGCCTGTCCGGTGACTTCATGCCCGGCGTGAGCCGTGATGAAGCCTTGCTCGGCAAGGACAACGGCACCAACGTCACTGCGCCTGCGCAGGAAGGCGAGAAGCCGAAATCCGAAGTACCGGCCAAGCCAGGCTCTTTGCTCGACAAGATCCAGAAAGACGTCGATGGCGTGGAAACGGTTCCCGTCCCAACGCCACAACCTCTGGACACCAGCCCGCAGTAAGTGTGCGGCGCTCAACAAAAAGCCCGGCATGCCGGGCTTTTTGTTGCCTGCCATTTGGCCGACCTAGGAGTTCTGCTGCTTGGCCAGCGCCGCCTTGGCTGCGCGCAACCTGCGTATTTCTTTAGGGTCTGCCAGCAAGGGGCGGTAAATCTCAATGCGATCACCCGCCTGCACACTACGCACTTCAGCGTCCGCGACCACCTTGCCGAATATACCCAAAGCGCAATCAGCCAGATCCAACTCGGGAAAGTGCGCTGCGATGCCCGATGCCTTTACCGCCATGCGCAGGCTGGTGCCAGCCGGCACCGTGACCGCCAGCAGCATCTGGCGATCCACGGCGGCGTACACCACTTCAATCTCAACCATGCAGTTGCTTGGCTCGCTGACAGAATGCATCCACCAGCGTATTAGCCGCCTGATTGAACAAAGGCCCCAGCGTCGCGCGCACGATGGGCCCGGCGTAATCAAAGGAAAGATCCAGGCTGATTTTGCAGGCCTTCTCCGTCAACGCCTTGAAAACCCACACTCCATGCAACTGAGTGAACGGCCCCTCCTGCAAATTCATTTCAATGGATTTCCCAGGCACCAGCACATTGCGCGTCACAAAGTGCTGGCTCAGGCCGCCCTTCGCCACCCCGACACTAGCGACCATGTGCTCATCACTGCTTTCCAGCACCTCGGCCGTTGAGCACCACGGCAGGAATTCCGGGTAACGCGCCACGTCGTTGACCAGGTCATAGAGCGCCTGTGCCGGATAGGGCAGCAGCGCCGAACGTTGAATATGCGTCGTCATGTGTGCGTTATTTCCACTGCTGAGGCAAAACATCGCGGAAGAAGAGCCCGATCCGCGAAAGAAAAAAACCAGATAACTGCCCGCATTGTCCGGGATTCGTCCAACACGCTCAAGCACGCAGGTTGACCGTAGCCGACAGCCTCGCAACTCCCTATAATGCCGCCCCTATGGCTAAACAAAAGAAACACCCTACAGGGACCATCGCGCAAAATAAAAAGGCGCGACACGATTACTTCATCGAACATCGGTTCGAGGCTGGTCTGGTCCTGGCCGGCTGGGAAGTAAAGAGTCTGCGTGCCAGCAAGCTGCAACTGGTCGACAGTTATGTACTGCTCAAGGACGGCGAGGCATGGCTGCTTGGCAGTCATATCACTCCGCTGACCACCGCGAGCACCCACGTGATTGCCGATCCGGTGCGCACGCGTAAGCTGCTGCTCAATGCCCGCGAACTGGAAAAGCTCGCTGCCGCCGTACAGCAGAAGGGCTATGCCTGCGTCTGCCTGTCCTGGTACTGGAGCAAGCACCTGGTCAAGTGCGAGATCGCCTTGGGCAAGGGCAAGAAGGAATACGACAAGCGCGATACCGAGCGTGAACGCGACTCCAATCGCGAACTGCATCGCGCCGTGCGCAATAAGGGCAAGGAAGACTGATCCTTGCTGTGATGTAGCCTTGGGAGTCGCCCCTGGCTACATCCCCTTGCGCCGCTCCGCACGCGCCACGCGCTGAACTTCCTGACGCACTTCTTCCAACACTTCCTGCACATACAGCAGGTGACGTGTTGAGACATCCCGCGCCTGCTCCGCCCGCCCCTCGATAATCGCCAGGTACAGATCCCGGTGCTGACTGATCAGCATGTCGCGGGTTTCCGTTCGCTGCTGATACATGCCGCCGATGTTGGTCACCACGTTACGCTTCAGCAAATCGAATAGACCGCGAATGGTGTGCAGCAACACGGCGTTATGGCTGGCCTCGGCAATAGCCAAGTGAAACCGCGCATCCGCCGCGCCCTCCTCGGCCCGACTCACCTCATCGGACCGGGTGTAGCAATCCTGTAGTGCTTCGAAGGCCGCCGTAAGCCGCTCGCGATCAACCTCCGTCGCGCGCAACGCAGCGTAGTAGGCGCAAGAGGCCTCAAGGGTTTGTCGAAACTCCAGCAGATCACGCTGAGCCTCGGGGTTGTTCTCCAACAGGTGCAACAGCGGATCACTGAACGTGGAACCCAAGGATTCAGCCACGTAGTTACCACCGCCCTGGCGGCTGACGAGTAAACCTTTGGCTGACAGTTTCTGGATTGCTTCGCGCAAAGAAGGGCGCGACACCCCGAATTGCTCAGCCAACGCGCGTTCGGCCGGCAAGCGCTCACCCGACTTCAGCGTGCCCTCAAGGATCATGCCCTCAAGCTGCTCGACGATGTCATCGGACAAACGGCGCTGACGCACCTGATCAAACCCCATCACTTACTCCCCACCATCCCGACCACGCGCCGGGCCTCTATTCTCGCCTATCACAGCGCTTGCAGCACCTATCAGAACGCCCTCATTTCAGCCGATCAGCACACCCTGCCCACTCACTTACGACCAAAGTTTCTCGGGCGGCAAATTGACACACCCCCGCCAAGGCTTTTACTCTAGCCCACAGCGATTGTAAATTGGTAATACCAATTATCCAAGCTGACCAAACAACAACAATCAGGGGCCACCCCACTATGCAAACCTGGCAACAGCTCTACAGCCCACTCGGCAGCCTCGGCCTGTCCGCATTGGCGGCCGTTATTCCGATCGTATTCTTCTTCCTTGCCCTGGCCGTGTTTCGCCTCAAAGGCCATGTGGCCGGCAGCATCACCTTGGCGCTGTCGATACTGGTGGCGATCTTCGCCTTCCAGATGCCCGTGGATATGGCACTGGCCGCCGCCGGTTACGGTTTTGCCTACGGCCTGTGGCCCATCGCCTGGATCATCGTCGCGGCGGTGTTCCTCTACAAACTCACGGTCAAAAGCGGCCAGTTCGAGATTATCCGCAGCTCGGTCCTGTCGATCACTGACGACCAACGTCTGCAAGTGCTGTTGATCGGCTTCTGCTTCGGCGCCTTCCTCGAGGGTGCGGCCGGTTTCGGTGCGCCCGTAGCGATCACCGCGGCACTGCTGGTCGGCCTGGGCTTCAACCCGCTGTACGCCGCCGGCCTGTGCCTGATTGCCAACACTGCTCCCGTTGCCTTTGGTGCGCTGGGCATCCCGATCATCGTCGCAGGCCAGGTAACCGGCATCGACGCTTTCAAGATCGGCGCCATGACCGGTCGCCAACTGCCGCTGCTGTCGCTGTTCGTGCCGTTCTGGCTGGTGTTCATGATGGACGGCGTGCGCGGCGTGCGTGAAACCTGGCCGGCTGCGCTGGTCGCAGGCTTGAGCTTTGCCATCACCCAGTACTTCACGTCCAACTTCATCGGCCCGGAACTGCCGGACATCACCTCGGCCCTGGCCAGCCTGATTTCCCTGACGCTGTTCCTGAAAATCTGGCAGCCCAAACGCACTGCAGGCGCACAAATCGCCGGCGCCACCTCCAGCGCCGCGGTCACTGCCAGCGCCGGCGGTTTTGGCCTGCCACGCAACACCATCGTCTCGCCCTACAGCCTCGGGCAGATCTTCAAGGCCTGGTCGCCATTCCTGATTCTCACCGTGCTGGTCACTATCTGGACCCTCAAACCGTTCAAGGCGATGTTCGCCGCAGGCGGATCGATGTACAGCTGGGTATTCAACTTCGCAATCCCGCACCTGGATCAACTGGTGATCAAGGTCGCGCCAATCGTGACCAACCCCACCGCGATCCCGGCCGTGTTCAAACTCGACCCGATTTCGGCGACCGGCACTGCGATTTTCTTCTCTGCGCTGGTCTCGATGCTGGTATTGAAAATTGACATCAAGACTGGTCTTACCACTTTAAAAGAGACCTTCTACGAACTGCGCTGGCCGATCCTGTCGATCGGGATGGTGCTGGCCTTCGCCTTTGTTACCAACTACTCCGGCATGTCCTCGACCATGGCACTGGTTTTGGCCGGTACCGGCGCGGCCTTCCCGTTCTTCTCGCCTTTCCTCGGCTGGCTGGGGGTTTTCCTGACGGGCTCTGATACCTCGTCCAACGCCCTGTTCAGTTCGCTGCAAGCCACCACCGCGCATCAGATCGGCGTCAACGACACGTTGCTGGTCGCCGCAAATACCAGTGGTGGCGTCACCGGCAAAATGATCTCGCCACAATCCATCGCCGTGGCGTGCGCCGCTACCGGCCTGGTAGGCAAGGAGTCCGACCTGTTCCGCTTTACTCTCAAGCACAGCCTGTTCTTCGCCACCATCGTCGGGCTGATCACCCTGGCCCAAGCCTACTGGTTCACCGGTATGCTGGTGCACTAAGACCTGCACGTAATGCCGCCGGATACGATTCCGGCGTCAGCTATTTCTGGAGGACCGATGAGCCTGCCTGCTGCCTTTCTGAGCGACGTCGCACAACTGATCCCGAAAGATCGACGTTTCGACGACCCACTTTCCACCCTCGCTTTCGGCACCGATGCCAGTTTTTACCGACTGATCCCACAACTGGTGATCCGCGTGGAGTCAGAAGACGAAGTCGTCGCTTTGCTGCAACTGGCTCAACGCGACCACATACCGGTGACCTTCCGCGCCGCCGGCACCAGCCTGTCCGGGCAAGCCATCAGCGATTCGGTACTGATCGTACTGGGCGACAACTGGAATGGCCGCGAGATTCGCGGGCAAGGCACGCAAATCCGTCTGCAACCCGGCGTGATCGGTGCCCAGGCCAATGCGTGGCTGGCGCCGTTCGGGCGCAAGATCGGGCCAGACCCGGCGTCGATCAACGCCTGCAAGATCGGCGGTATCGTCGCCAACAATGCCAGCGGCATGTGCTGCGGCACCGCGCAGAACACCTACCACACCCTGGCCGGCATACGCCTGGTGCTGGCTGACGGCAGCCGTTTGGATACCGAAGACGCCACCAGCGTTAAGGCATTTCGTGAACAACACGGCACGCTGCTTGAGCAGCTGGCGACATTGGGTCGCGAGACGCGGGCCAATGCCGAATTAGCAGCCAGGATTCGCCACAAGTACCGTCTGAAAAACACCACCGGGCTGTCGCTCAATGCCCTCGTGGATTTCGATGAGCCGTTGGATATCCTCAGCCATCTGCTGGTGGGCTCCGAGGGCACCCTGGGGTTTATCAGCGCGGTCACCTACGACACCGTCATAGACCACCCAAACAAAGCCTCTGCGTTGATTGTGTTTCCAGATGTCGAGACCTGCTGCAACGCGGTCACCGTGCTCAAAACCCAGCCAGTCTCGGCCGTCGAGCTGCTGGACCGACGCAGCATGCGCTCGGTACAAAACAAGCCAGGCATGCCGGCTTTCGTACAGCAACTTTCGGAAAATGCCTGCGCCCTGTTGATCGAGTCCCGCGCGGCATCATCGACTTTATTGCATGAGCAACTGACGCTGATCATGGCTTCCCTGGCCTCATTCCCGGTAGAAAAACAGGTCGATTTCACCGAAGATCCCACCGAGAACGCGCGCCTGTGGGCAATCCGCAAAGACACCTTCCCTGCCGTCGGCGCCGTGCGCAAAACCGGCACCACCGTGATCATCGAAGACGTGACCTTCCCGGTCGAACAACTGGCAATCGGCGTCAATCGTTTGATCGCAATGTTCGACAAACATCACTACGACGAAGCGATACTTTTCGGACATGCGCTGGAAGGCAATCTGCACTTCGTGTTCACCCAAGGCTTCAACAGCGCGGAAGAAGTCACACGCTACCAAGCGTTCATGGACGACGTAGCGCAACTGGTGGCGGTGGAGTTCGGAGGTTCGCTTAAAGCCGAACACGGCACCGGGCGCAATATGGCGCCGTTCGTGGAACTGGAATGGGGCAGCGACGCCTATCAATTGATGTGGCAACTCAAACGCTTGCTCGACCCCAACGGCATTCTCAACCCGGACGTGGTGCTCAGCGAAGACCCGCAAATCCACCTCAAGCACCTCAAGCCGCTACCCGCCGCTGATGAGCTTGTGGATAAGTGCATTGAATGCGGCTTCTGCGAACCAGTGTGCCCGTCGAAAGGCCTGACCTTGAGCCCGCGCCAGCGCATTGTGATCTGGCGAGACATTCAGGCGAAGAAACGCGCCGGTGTCGACACCACTGAGTTGGAAGCTGCGTATCACTATCAGGGCATCGACACCTGCGCCGCGACCGGCCTCTGCGCTCAACGCTGCCCTGTGGGAATCAATACCGGCGACCTGGTGAAAAAACTGCGCAGCCGCGACGCCGACCGTACGAAAACCGCCGAGTGGCTCGCCACCCACTTCTCCACCGCCCTGCAAGGCGCGCGCTTTACCCTGCATGTGGCCAATGGCGCTCGGATGCTGCTCGGCGCGCCACGCCTGGCGAAGCTATCGGCCCGCGTGACCCAGCTGTCCAAGGGCCAAATCCCGCAGTGGACCAACGCCATGCCGCAACCGGAAAAAGCCATCCGTTTCAGCCCGGCAGTGACGGACGAACGGCCACGGGTGGTCTACCTGGCCGCCTGCGTTTCACGTGCCATGGGCCCGGCAGCGGGGGATAAAGAACAAATGTCGCTGTACGACAAAACCCGTGGCCTGCTGGAAAAAGCCGGTTACCAAGTCGTGTTCCCCGACAATCAGGACAGCCTGTGCTGCGGTCAGCCTTTCGCCTCCAAAGGTTACGCCGAACAGGCCGAACACAAGCGCCAGGAACTGATCGGCGCCCTGCTCCACGCCAGCCGTGGCGGGCTTGACCCGATCTACTGCGACACCAGCCCCTGCACCCTGCGCCTGGTGCAGGACTTGGGCGAAACGCGCCTGGACCTTTACGACCCCGTACGCTTCATCCGCACCCACCTGATGGACCGCCTCGACTTCACACCCCAGGAAGCGCCGATCGCCGTGCACGTCACCTGCAGCACCCAACACCTGGGCGAGAGCCAGGCCCTGATCGACCTGGCCCGACGTTGCTCCAACACCGTCGTCATCCCGGAAGGCATTCATTGCTGCGGTTTTGCCGGCGACAAGGGCTTCACCACGCCGGAACTCAACGCCCACTCACTGCGCACCCTCAAGGACGCGGTGCAATATTGCAGCGAAGGCATCTCCACCAGCCGTACCTGCGAGATCGGCCTGAGCCAGCATGGCGGCATTGATTATCACGGGTTGGTCTACCTGGTGGACCGCGTCACCCAAGCCCGCGCTCATTAATGCTGCAAAAAAACAGAACCCCTGCGCGCCGGCGTAGTCATCTGCATAGGCCTCGACAAACGAGGCTCATCAGTGATGTCGCTGGCAGCCGTTGAACGCCAGCAGCGTCGAGCCCTTTTGCGCAAGGAGATACCCTATGAAGCGTTCCGCTCTTGCTGGCTTGTTCATTACCGCTGCGATGCTGGCTTCCCCTGCTTTTGCGGCGGGCGATAAAGACCTGTGCCAGATCAATCTGGACAAAATCAACAACGGTAAAGCGCTGCTTGCCACTGACACCAGCGGCAAAAGCGGCGAGATAGACACTGCAGTGTCCTCGGCCAAGGCTGCCCACGCTGCTGGGGATGACAAGAAGTGCATCGAGATCACCTCGAAGGCACTGCAAGACCTGCAGAACAGCGAAAAAGGCGGCCAATAAGCTGCTCAATCACGGAAGGCAAACCTTCGGGTTGGCCTTCCGTGACGGTTTGGCGTACACTGCGAAGGCTTGTCACTCACTATGAAACAACGAGTTACAAGCACGGGGCCGTTTAGGATTCGACGCCGGTCGCGAAACTTTAGGTGCATGCCGAGTTGGTAACAGAACTCGTAAATCCACTGTTGCAACTTCTTATAGTTGCCAATGACGAAAACTACGGCCAGGAATTCGCTCTCGCTGCGTAAGCAGCCTTAGCCCTGAGCTTCTGGTACCTTCGGGTCCAGCAATCACCAGGGGATGTCTGTAAACCCAAAGTGATTGTCATATAGAACAGAATCGCCGTGCAGTACGTTGTGGACGAAGCGGCTAAAACTTACACAACTCGCCCAAAGCACCCTGCCCTTCGGGTCGCTGAGGGTTAACTTAATAGAAACGGCTACGCATGTAGTACCGACAGCGGAGTACTGGCGGACGGGGGTTCAAATCCCCCCGGCTCCACCAAATACCCTTCCCAGGAAGACCCAGAAAAGCCGTAAAGCCAAGAGAAATCAAAGCCTTACGGCTTTTTTGTTGCCCGCGTTTTCCCACCTAATCCCAGGGCATCCCACGGTTGACGGGGGCATATATGGGGGCATAAAACGCTCATCAGCTCGATCAGAGAGGATGTGCCCCCAATGCCCTTGAAGGACACCAACTGCCGTAACGCTAAGCCCCAGGACAAGCCATACCGTCTTTATGACGAACAGGGTTTGTATCTGGAAGTGCAGCCCAACGGAGGCCGTTACTGGCGCTTGAAGTACCGTTTTCTGGGAAAGGAAAAACGCCTAGCTCTTGGTGTTTATCCTGAGGTCGGCTTGCAGGAGGCCCGACGCAAACGTGACGATGCTCGCGTCCAGCTTGCAGGCGGCCATGACCCTTCGCTTCAAAGGCGCATGGCCAAAGTGGTCAGCCAGCTTGATCACCAACACACCTTTGAATCAGTTGCCAAGCAATGGCTAGCTATTCGCGAGTCCTCCTGGGATCCGGAGTACACACGCACTGTCCGGCAACGACTTGAGCTCAACGCCTACCCCTGGCTGGGAAAGCTACCAATCAGCAGCATCAGCACGCCCATGCTGGTCGAAAATCTGCAGCGCATCATCAAGCGTGGCGCCCGCGAGACGGCGCGTCGTGTTGCCCAGATCTACAAGCAAATTTTCGAGTTCGCCGAGGCTGCCGGCATCACCCCTCCCAACCAGATTGGAAACCTGTCGCGTACGCTCCCTGCCAAGCGGGTCAAGCACTTTGCTGCTGTGACCGATCCTGAAAAACTCGGCGCGCTTTTGAATGCATTGGATAGCTACAGCGGAACGCTGCCAGTTTGTTGCGCGTTAAAACTGGCCCCGATGCTGTTTTGCAGGCCAGGTGATCTGCGGCACATGGAGTGGTCGGAGGTCAATCTAGACGCTGGCGAGTGGTTGATTCCTGGCCACAAAATGAAGGGCCTTACTGCCACCAAACAGGATCGACCGGATCATTTGGTTCCCCTCAGCCAACAAGCAGTTGCCGTTCTGCGTGATCTAAAACCACTTACAGGCAGACATCGGTATGCCTTCCCATCAGCCCGAGGAGGTGACCGGCCAATGTCCAATAACGCCGTCCTCAGCGCTTTACGTCGCATGGACATCAGCGGCAATGAGATGACTGGGCATGGCTTTCGTGCGACAGCGAGAACCATAGGTGCCGAGGTTCTCGGATTCCGGCCTGATTTACTCGAACACCAGTTGGCTCATACCGTGAAAAATCCTTTAGGCAGGGCCTACGATAGAACCAGTTTTCTGATGGAAAGGCGTGAAATGATGCAGACTTGGGCTGACTACCTTGATTCAATCAAATCCTAGAGCTCGTAATACACACACCCACTCGGCGAAAAAATTTCTACTCCGGGGTTGTGAAGCTCGACCAAGAACTGGTAAAAAAGCCTATCCCATGAAGTCTCGTTGGCCCCTATGGGATCGCCTAACCGCTCTGGTAACGGTTCATGAACTTAGCTCCATTTGCTCTGACAAATGGGCTCCCAAAAGGCCTTAGGGCTTTTTATGAGATCTGGGCATAAATACGTCTGTAGCCCTGACTCCCCCTACAGAAACGGCACCAAACCGTTCTGTATCAGCTGGCTCCTCCTCCGCCACGCCAAAGACTCTTTGCCTCAGCCACCGGTTGTCGCTGGCAAATAACCTCGGAAAGCTCGTCATGCGAGCCAGGTAAATGCCCCTGCATTGCAGCAGGAGAAATCCGAGCGCCATTCCCACACACATGCGTATTGCAGCCCTTGAGGATCGCTGCAACGCCACCGCCTGAGCATTGATAAATGTCAGCACGCACTATTGCACCTGGCTCTGATGAGCCGCGCTTCCTACGCCTTCCTGAGGTTGAATTCGCGGTCGGCAAAAAACGATCCACAATCTATCGCGACATCGCAGCGGGGAAATTCCCTGCCCCTTATGACTTGGGCAGCAGCAGATCGGTTGGCTGGCTCAGCACCGAAATATCTGCCTGGATCCTGAGTCGGCCGCGCGTGCAGCTCCGGGGGGTACATAAGAATGACTAAAGCCCCAGCCCCGCTGCACGCACAGACCCAGTGGTTCCATGTTTTCAGGGCTATGATCGATCAGGGTGATGTCGCCCGAATCGGGCCTCACGCCTTTACGGTTTATGCCGTCATCAAGGCACACGCCAATCACTACTCCGGTATGGCGCACCCGGGCATCGAACGGATCTCTGAACAGTCTGGCGTCAGCCTGGCACAGGTCAAACGGGCACTGGTGGTTCTCGAAACGGCTGGCCTTATCACAAAAACAAAATCCGGCCGATCCAATCACTACACCCTACGCGAAAAGGTTCAGGTCACTGAGGCTGGCCTACCGCATACCGTAGCAACTTGGGATTATGTGCCAAGCCGTGCCCAGCACACCGTTTCCGAGCTCAAAAAAGCAGTGATCGCCGGCGATCTCGCAAGTACGCGAATATTGAACATCGAGCGCCTGAATATACAAATCAACCTAGCCGGAGGAAATTCCCAGATCGATTTAGGCTCATTGCACACCGACCTGGATCGATTGCCAGCCAGCATACGAGAAACGCTGCGCAGAAATCTCAACCGCTGTAGCGATGTTATACACAGCTCAGAGTGACACGTATCAATCTGAGCTGTGTCCGATCTCGATAGAGCTCACTTGGAGCTCCAACGCGTCGGAATCCAGCTCAGACTGAGCCGCTAAAAAGAAAGATAAAATAAAAAAGAACAGCTCTGGGGGACGACGACGCAAGCCTTCTGAGTGAGAGCGCCGAAGCCGTGTGGTGTTACGGACAGCTACCGCAAATTCGCATCGACGAATTTCGCCCGAATAGTCCAGCCACCATGGCTATTTCGCACTTAAGAAACGCCTTCCTTTATCACTCCCTGCATCGTGTAGTGGTTATCGCTACTTATTTGCAAAAGAAGGATGGGATGAGCTCTTCTGCAGATACCCCCTCCGAGCGGCTCCAAACGATCCAAAGCTGCCTATGACGACAGGCAGAAACCGGCCAAAAGCGGTCCATCAAGGACGGTGGGCCAAAGCACTAGCGGCGTTGCGATTTAGCTGGGCGAGGGTGGTGATGCAAGCGTTTTAGGCCACATTGTCATCTTGTTAGAGCTGTCGGAGAGGTCTTGGCTGATGCATTCGAATCGCCGATACTGCCAAACGGCCAGCATTGGCTTTAGGGGGAATCGAGGCGATGGCAAGGAAGCGCAGGCGCAGCAGCAAGTCTGACGTATCTGGAGTGGTGGTCCTTGGAGCCATAGTGATAGGGCTGCTCGCTTCCGTTTCCCAAGGGGTATGGGTTGTCTTGGGCGGGGTAGCCATCGTCGGTGTAGGTGGATGGCTGATCACCAAGGCCCGCAGCAAACCGCCAGTCGTACTTCCACCACCGACCAAGCGGCAGCCACCTCGACAGGTCGATCGATCGAGCACCACCGATATCCCCTTGAGTGCGGGCCTGACGTTCTCGTTGGACGAGGTTTTCCCACTAGGTGCGCCCTCTTCCGCGCCGGCTCAAGCATCGGACTCGTTCCAGAGACAGGTTGCGGCAAAGCCGGACAGCTCTGGTTTCTTTACCGTGACCCTGGAGGTCGTCGAGCGGCCTTCCCACCGAATTCCGAACGCGCCGGCGGACCTGACTGGTGCCAAGGTGCGCTGGCTTTCTGCTGGCGAACCCATCGAGGTTGCCGGCGAGAAGATCCCTGGCGGCTTGATCTATGTCGGCGAGGATCGTAACAGCCGCTATGGCTCCTCGGAGCCCTCACTGATCAACCCGAAGCTGAAGGTTGCGCGGGGCATCGTCGAAATCGCTGAGCGTCTCACTTCCTACTGGCCCAGCTACGACAACATCTCCCCTGAAGCCCGGCGCGCATATCTGCAGTGGCTATCCAGTGGTCGGAAGGCTCCGCACGCCAACATCGGCTACGTGTTCCTGTTCTTCTACGGCCTGGAGCGCAGGGTATTTGTCGATGCGAAGAAGGATCGGGCTGCGGCCGCCGAGGTCCCTACCATCATCGCAGAGGTCGAAAGGCTGCTCTCGATCTACGACGAGAACCATTCGTTCAACACCTACGCCAGTCGCTTCGTGGACTTCCTCCGCCAGGGCAAAGTGCTTGCCCGACGCTACCAGGAAGCGCCGCCGGCACCGTTGCTTTACGGCTACGAAATGCCCATAGAGCTGCGCATTGGCCTGGGCCAGTTGGCTGCCGACAAGCAACCAATGCCGGCCGACTGGGCGTTGTCCTGGGTGCTGTCCGATCACAACATTGGGAAGCGGACACCTGTAACCCGTTGTGAAGATGCGTTCGCCCAGTTGTTCCGCCTGTGCTATGAGGAGCGTCATAGCGCAGGCATGGTGCTCCCTCAGAACAAGACCCGTCTGAGACTCCAATACAACACCGCTTCTGCGGGGCTGCCACCCCAAGAGCTGGATGGCCTATCTGGCATTCCTGATGTCACCGCCACCACCGCAGCCCGGAAGAAGCTGCAGCAGTTGGTCGACGAATGCACGGTGCAGTTGGAACCCTACAGCCGTTATCTCGGCCGCAACCCCGACACTCCAGGTGCGCTGGAAGGTCTCCTGCAACTGCCTGTGAGCCTGTGGCCGGCAACTGCTCGAACAGAGCTCGACGAGCTGAAGCAACGCATCGGCGACGGCATGGTGGTCATGAGCTTCGGCGAACTGGCAGGGCGACTGCAGAGTGCAGGTACCTTGTCGCGAGACAAGGTTCTGACACTCGCCCGGGCACTGGAGTCGTTGCACATCGGTATCGAGCCGGATGTGCTGGCAGGTAGCCGAACGCCCAAGGCAGAGGACAGCGTGGTGCTCTTTGCGACCCAGGCTGAAGATGGCGATCTCCGAGCTTCGCCGGCGTACAGCGCCGCCTCTGTCACGTTGGATCTCGCCTGTGCTGTGGCGGCTGCCGATGGCGACACGTCGCCGCAGGAAATTATGCTGCTATCCCAGCATGTCGACTCCTGGAGTCACCTGAGCGGTGCTCATCGAAAACGTCTGAAGGCCCATCTGCGTCTGCAGCTTAACCAGCCGCCAACCCTGCAAAGCCTGAAGAAAAAATTGGAGCCCCTGGCCGAGCCGGCGAAGAGGGTTGTGGCGGCGTTCCTCGCTCACTTGGCGCAGGTCGACGGCGAGGTCAGCCCCGCAGAGGTGAAGCTGCTGGAGCGCGTCTACAAGACCCTGCAGCTGGATCCGCAATCGCTATACAGCGACCTTCATGTGGCCGCCAGTGGCAGTCCCGTTGGCTCATCGCAGGCAACGCCTTCCGTACCCGGACCAACGCCATCCAAGCCCGTTGGCGGATTCGCTTTGGACCAGGAGCGCATTGCTCAGCTGCAGCGTGAAACGGAACAGGTATCTGCGCTGTTGGCTCAGGTTTTCGTCGACGAGAAGCCAGCTGAGTCTGAGGAGACAGTTGTCGAAGAGACTGTCGAGGATACTTCCGCCATCTGCGGATTGGACTCCGATCACTCAGCCTTCCTGCGCGTGCTCGTATCCCGTGCCGAGTGGGCGCGAGACGAGTTGGAGGCGGTTGCAAGCGATATGGAACTCATGCTCGACGGGGCATTGGAGCAGATCAACGACATGGCCTTCGAGCATTTCGATATGCCGGTCACCGAAGGGGAAGCCCCCTTCGAAATCAACCCTGAAATCATGGAAAAACTACCGCTATGAGCAGCATCAGAGCTAAGGATCGCGATGCGGTCATCCAGTCCCTGCGCGCCGGTGTCGTTCCTCGTGCAGGTCAGCACCTCATCCAGGTCGGGCGAGTTGGGGAGCTTGAAGCACTCATCCGTGACGTGGAGCGCCTCGCGGAAAGTGGTTCAGCGTTCCGGGTAGTGATCGGTGAGTATGGGGCGGGTAAGACGTTCTTCCTCAACCTGGTGCGCTCCATCGCAATGGAGCGCAAGCTCGTCACCATGCATGCGGATCTGAACCCGGATCGCCGTCTGCACGCCACTGGTGGCCAGGCTCGTTCGCTGTATGCCGAGCTGGCCAAGAACATGTCCACCCGAACCAAGCCTGATGGCGGAGCTTTACAAGGAATCGTCGAGAAGTTCATTGCACAGGCCAAAGCCGAGGCCAAGGCGGCCGGCAAAGACAGTGAGGCCGTGATTCGTGAGCATCTCGCCCAACTGACTGAAATGGTTAATGGCTACGATTTCGCAGATGTGATCGCTGCCTACTGCAAAGGTTTCGAAGAGGGTAACGAGCAGCTCAAGGCCGATGCGATCCGTTGGTTGCGTGGCGAGTTCACCACCAAGACAGACGCCCGTGCTGCACTGGGCGTGCGAACCATTGTCGACGATGCATCTGTCTACGATCAGCTCAAACTGCTTGCACGGTTCGTTCGGTTGGCAGGCTTCGGTGGCCTGATGGTGTGCCTCGACGAATTGGTTAACCTGTACAAACTGTCCAATACCCAGGCTCGCAACGCTAACTACGAGCAGATCCTGCGTATCCTCAACGACTCCCTGCAGGGCTCCGCAGAGGGTCTTGGTTTTGTTCTGGGCGGTACACCCGAGTTTCTCATGGACACCCGCCGCGGGCTCTACAGCTATCCTGCCCTGCAGTCACGTCTGGCAGAAAACAACTTCGCTAAGTCTGGGCTGGTAGACCTTTCCGGGCCTGTCATCCGCCTCGCCAGTCTGACGCCTGAGGATTTCTACGTGCTGCTGCAGAAACTGCGTCATGTATACGCTGCAGGCGAGAGCGAACGCTATCTGCTGCCCGACGAGGCATTGCCGCTGTTCATGGCCCACTGCAACCAGCGGTTGGGTGAAGCCTACTTCCGTACTCCGCGGACGACCATCACCGCATTCATCAACTTGCTGGCGGTGCTGGAGCAGAATCCGGGAGCCAATTGGCGAACCCTGCTGGGCGCCGTAGAGATTGCACCGGACCGAGGTGGCGAAGCCGATACCCAGATGGATGCTGACGATGAGCTTGCCACCTTCCAGCTCTGAGTCTGCAGGCTTCGCGCTACTCGAGCCGAGAATCCAGCGCTGGATTTGGTCCGAGGGCTGGACCTCCCTACGGGACGCCCAAGAGCGCGCTATCCCGGCGCTCCTGGGGGCGGACCAGGATGTCATCATCGCGGCCGCGACGGCTGCAGGGAAAACCGAGGCCGCGTTCCTGCCCATCCTCACCAATCTCCTGCAGGGGCAGGAAACGCCTGGGGCGGTGCTGTACATCAGTCCTCTGAAGGCGCTGATCAACGATCAGTGGGATCGTTTGGCGAGGCTTTGCGATGAGCTTGAGCTTCCAGTCATTGCCTGGCATGGGGATATCTCAGCGAGTCGAAAACATCGCTTCCTCAAGTCCCCGGAAGGCATTCTGCTGATCACACCGGAATCGCTCGAAGCTCTGTTCGTGAACAGGGGAACCAGCCTTGCGGGGTTGTTTGCCAACCTGCGGTACTTGGTGGTGGATGAGCTCCATGCCTTTATCGGTAGCGAGCGAGGCAAGCAGCTGCAGTCACTCATGCATCGTGTGGAAACGATCATTGATCGCCCCCTGCCCAGGGTTGGTCTTTCCGCCACGCTGGGCGACATGACGCTGGCTGCAGCCTTCTTGCGTCCCAATGCCCCCCATCATGTGTCGGTGATCGAGTCCAAGGGGAGTGGCCAGATATTGAAGGTTCAGATCAGGGGGTATGCGGAGTCCCGACAGAATTTCTCAGTACCGCCTGAAGGCGAAGAGGTGTTGTCCGCGGACCATGCCATCGCAGAGCACCTCTTTCAGGTGCTGCGGGGCAGCAACAATCTGATCTTTCCCAACAGCCGAACCCAAGTGGAATGGTTTGCCGATAACCTGCGGCGCCGTTGTGAGCAGGATGTCGTGCCGAACGAGTTCTGGCCGCATCACGGGAGCTTGGCGAAGGACATTCGAGAGGAAACCGAGAAAGCGCTGAAGGCCGGTGACCAACCCGCCACCGCAGTTTGCACTACGACGTTGGAGCTTGGGGTAGATATCGGCAGCATCAAGACGGTGGCGCAGATCGGACCGCCGCCATCGGTAGCCAGCTTGCGCCAGCGCTTGGGCCGATCCGGGCGCCGCCCGGGAGAAGCAGCCATTCTCCGCAGTTACTGCAAGGAGCGTCGGCTGGACGATGACTCACCACTGTCGGATCGACTCCGCCAGGGCTTGGTGCAAAGCATCGCCATGATCAGGTTGTTGATGCAGGGCTGGTTCGAGCCGCCCCGCGTTCAGGGCCTTCATTTATCGACACTGGTACAGCAGTGCCTCTCGGTGATAGCTCAGCGGGGTGGAGCAACAACTGCAGAGCTGTGGAGCACCTTGATACGAAGTGGTCCGTTCGCCGGAGTGGAGCAGGGCAGCTTCCTGAGTCTGCTTCGCGCCCTCGGTGACCGCGATTTGATAACCCAGGAAGCATCGGGACTCCTGCTGCCCGGTGTGGTGGGAGAGCGCATGATCAACCACTACGACTTCTACAGTGCATTCGTCAGCAATGAAGAGTTCCGCCTGGTGTGCGATGGCAAACCACTCGGAGCATTGCCGGTCTCCAGACCACTGACCGTCGCTCAACGCATCATCTTTGCTGGGCGCCGCTGGCGAGTCACGGACGTGGACACTGAGGCCAAGGTTATCGTCGTGAGATCCGATCCTGGTGGCGCTCCTCCATCCTTCGACGGGCTTGGAGCCCGTGTACATGATCGGGTCCGGCAAGAGATGAAGACCGTCTTGCTGGAAACGGACGCCTACCCCTATCTCGATACTACGGCACAGGAGCTACTGGCTCAGGCACGCAGCACCTTTTCGGACCTTGGATTGGCACATTCGAGCATGACCGAAAGCGGAGGCAAGACTTACCTTTTCACCTGGCAAGGCGATTGGACGAACGATGCCCTGGCCATCTTGCTGACGTACACCGGACTAGCCAGTGAAAGCAGTGGGCTGGTCATCGAGGTCGAGGGGGATCGGGCGTCGCTTGAAAGCAAGCTGCGCGAGATCGCCGGGTGGGATGGTATTGATGAGTCCACTGTTCTGGCGGACGTACAGAACATGGTTCAAGAGAAATGGGATTGGGTGCTCCCGCCAGCGTTACTCATGCAGTCGTACGCCACGATGCAGCTGGACTTGGGTGGAGCAAAGGCGTTGGCCTTGGCTCTGATGAACCAACCAGCAGTGACGGCCTAGCATTTGGCCCCCATTACAGTGGTGCCGGCTTTCGGCCGAGGCTGTGTAAAAATCTATGGTCACCCCCTATTTTGCAATACCGAATGGTGGTGGGTGTTGGCTTGCCTAAATCTATCCGGCGTCTATGTGGAGCATGCTCCGCGCCACGATGAGTTCCGCGCCCGCCGATCCTAAAAACGTTGTCGGCACCAAGTGCCATTTCACACATCAGGTTCTTCGTCGGGCCGCTGTGCCGTTCACGTCATCACTTCATTCACTATCGCAAAACCGGAAAGGGATGTTGCTGTTCGGTGCCGCGTTGGAGTCAAGCCGCCACGGCGTCCGCCCCCGAGTCAAACCTTGAGTGTTTTGTTGCCAGTGCCCAAGCGATGCGCGCCAGTTTGCTGGCCAGTGCACAGGTCACCACATTGGCGTGGCGACGCCTGCACAGGCTCCGTACCCATTCGGCTAGCGGCCCTCGCTGGCGGTCGAGATGGATCAGGTAGGTTTTGGCGCATTGAACCAGTAGCCGTCTCAGGTTCTTGTTACCCCGCTTGCTGATGCCCAGAAGGTTGGACCTGCCACCTGTGCTGTATTGCCTCGGAACCAGCCCGAGTGAAGCGGCGAAATCGCGGCTGCACGCATACTGTTTGCCGTCACCCATTTCGCCGGACAGCAGGCTGGCGGTGACTGGGCCAACACCGGGAATACTCAGCAGGCGGCTGCCGAGGTCGTCTTCGGCGAGCTGTCGATCCATGGCACGGTCCAATTCCTTGATCCGGGTATCCAAGTAGACGGCGTGCTCGTGCAGACTCTGCAGCAAGGCGGTCAGCCGGGGCGGCAGATTGTGCTCACTCAATACAGCGGACCACCGCCTGATGACGGTTGGCCCCTTGGGTAGGCTGATGCCGAACTCCAGGAGGAAACCGTGCATCTGGTTGATAGTGCCGGTGCGGCTGCGGACAAGTGACTCGCGCATGCGGTGCAGGACGGAAAGCGTCTGCTGTGCTTCGCTCTTGGGCGTCACGAACCGCATTGAGGGGCGCGAGGCAGCCTCGCAGATTGCCTCAGCGTCCACGAAGTCATTCTTGTTCGACTTGACGAACGGCCGGACGAACTGGGGAGAAATTAGCTTGGCCTCATGGCCTAGTGCGCTGACCTCGCGGGCCGTGTAGTGGGCTCCGGAACAGGCTTCCATCACCACCGTACAGGGCGGCAGGTTGCCCAGAAAATGCATCATCTGGGGCCGAGTCAGCTTTTTGCGGAAAACTTCCCGGCCGGAACTGTCTTGGCCGTGCAGGTGGAAGTTGTGTTTGCCCAAATCAATGCCTACCTGTGCTACTGGATTCATGGCTATGGTCTCCAAAATACAAGGCTCTGCGAAAGCGTAGCCTTGGGCATGGGCATGGGCAGGGGGTGACCATCCCATTACGTAAATTCTGGACGTTTTAGGGGGTGCTTGACCCCCTACCCAATAGGCGATCGTGGCGTATACGCGATTACAGGAGGTCGACTTTTGATCGAGCCGATCTCAGTGCACGTTTTTACACAGCCTGGACCGATCTCTGCCGGTCGCGACCGGCAGTACCCGACCCATTGCGGACATCAGAACATGTGCCCATTCAACTCACGATACTCAAGGCTCTAGCGTTTCAACATCGGCAACGGATCTAAGGGATGGGTTAGCATCCGCTTGACGGACAAAGCTACCAGGCGGCGGTGAAAGCCGGCATTGGGAAACGTCGAGCGGATTTCCCGAAGGCTGGTGCGGTCCAGCCCGAATGTAATCAAGCCCAAGGACACATCGATCCAATCGGCTCGACGAAAGATTTCAGCCAAGTGATGGGGATTAGCCGACGAAGCACTGATCTTGTGATGATCATCAATCATCCGGGCGACGTCGTTCCCCCATTCTTTTTGATCTCGCTCGGTCAGAAACGCTTCTGCCAGTTGCCGAGATGCGGGCAGGTAATCGAAAGTATTTGCTGTCCATATACCCAGATCATGAAAAGCACCGGCGATGGCAACCTTCTCGACTTGCGAAGTTTCCAATGGCGATAGCAGGCAGCATAGGTTGATGACCCGGTAAACGTGGTTTCTGTAACCGGTGAGATCACTGCCAAGACAAGTGGAATAGCGATCCATGACCTGCTCCAGCAGATCGATATCCTTAATCAACATCACATGCTCCATGCTAGGGGACAAATTACCCGCAAACCCGGCCGTTATACAGGCTCTCGACGCTATCCGACAGCGCTCAATCGCGCTCATGCACCGCAAGCCCGCCGTAGATCCACGATCCTCGCCTGCCCGGCAGTGGCTAAACGTTATCGTGCTACAAGGTAAGGAGTCGGAGGCAGCTTCTGGCCCAGAGTGTGTAAAAA
>NZ_JACARN010000006.1:0-3479 GCF_013386605.1 Pseudomonas sp. IPO3749
CGCCTAGGCTCGGTGTGCCCTCACTCCGGCTTGAATCCGTGGGCCGCCGCGATGGGCCATCCTTGGCCCAGCGCGGCTAACCCGGCGTCCTGCCGGGTTACCCACGGATTCAAGCCTGCGTTCGGCCAGCGTGTTTGACGGGGCGCCTAAGATCAAAATCAAAAGCAAAGCACAGCGGCCTGACAGCCGGCTTGAGTGGTGTGGAGCAAAAGCAAGGGCGAACCAGCCGTTCGGTTCTGGTGAGGCTATAGGCTGATCTTGATCTGCGCGCACAACCCACCTTCCGGCCGGTTGCTCAAGGTCAGCGTGCCGCCAATCGCTACCACCAATTGCTGGGCGATCGCCAAACCCAGGCCGGTGCCGCCGGTGCCGCGGTTGCGGGAGCTCTCCACGCGGTAGAATGGTTGCATCACCTGGATCAGTTCGTCTTCGGCGATGCCGGGGCCGTTGTCCAGGACCTTGATCGACAGTTCGCCATTGGCCGTGGAGCCGACTTCCAGTTGTGCGGCGCCGGCAAATTTGAGGGCGTTGTCCACCAGGTTCACCAATACCCGGCGCAGGGCGTGGGGGCGGGTGTCGAGGACCACGGCGCTTTTGCCGCTGAGGCTCACCTGTTTGTGCATGTCCTGGTAATCAAATACCAGGCTGTCGAGGAAGGCGTCGAGGTTGATGCGATGGCTGGCTTCGGTGGCGCCGTGGACGCTGCGCGCGTAGGCCACGCCTTCGCGTACCAGGTGTTCCATCTCGCCCAGGTCGCTCCAGAGTTTGTCGCGTTCGGCGCAGTCCTCCATGAATTCGGCGCGCAGTTTCATGCGGGTGATCGGGGTTTGCAGGTCGTGGGAAATCGCCGCGAGGATCTGCATGCGTTCCTTGAGGTATTCGGCGATGCGTTTTTGCATTTCGTTGAACGCGGCGGCGGCGTGGGCGACTTCGGTGGGGCCGTTTTCGTCCAGCGGCGTGGGGTGGGCGTTGGGGTTGAGGGTTTCCACGGCGCGGGCCAGGCGGGTCAATGGGCGGATGGCCAGGCGCACGGCGATCCAGGTGCAACCCAGCAACAACGCGAGTTGCAGCACCAGCACCACCGGCAGCCAATAGGCGACAGGCAGCATGGTCGGGCGCACGTCGATACTGATCGGGCTGCCATCGGCGAGGGTCAGGTGCGCCTGGAAGTGTTTCTGCATGCCGGGGATGTCGCGAAAGGTCAACGCGTAGTGTTCGCCCAGCGCATCCGCGATGGAGGTGGCGGCCATGGGCACATCATCGCTGCTCATCGGTTCGCCGGTTTCGCCGGCATTGAGCAGGTAGCGGTAGTTCTGACGGTCGAGACGCGGCAACCAGCTGGCGCGTTCGTTGGCCGGCAGGCGGTCGAGAATGGCCACCGAGGTGGACACATCGTTTTCCAGGTTGCCCAGCATGGCGGTGCGCGCACTGATGTAGCGCTCATAGAACTGCGCACTGAAGGACAAGCCATGGGCGCACACCAGGCTGATCAGGAAGATCAGCGACAACTGTGACGCCAGGGTACGCGGCCAGCCAAACCTTAAGCTCATTGCTCGGCCCCGAGGATTTCCACCGGCAGCGAGAACACGTAGCCCTCGCTGCGCACGGTCTTGATGTAGGCCGGTTCGCGGGCATCATCCAGCAGGCGTTGGCGCAAGCGGCTCACCAGCAGGTCGATGGAGCGGTCGAACAGGTCGGCGTCGCGGCCTTGGGTCAGGTTGAGCAACTGGTCGCGGTTGAGTACGCGCTGAGGGTGGTCGAGGAACACCCGCAGCAGCCGGTATTCGGCACCGCTCAGGGCCACCAGGGTGTCGTCCTCGTCGAGCAGGTGGCGGGCGGTGGTGTCCAGGCGCCAGCGACCGAAACGGATCAGCCGTCCGGTTTCGCTGACCACCAGGTTCGGCGGCAGCATCCGCGTACGACGCAACACGGCATTGATACGCGCCAGCAATTCACGGGCGGCGAAGGGTTTGACCAGGTAGTCGTCGGCGCCCATTTCCAGGCCGATGATGCGGTCGGTTTCATCGTTGCGCGCGGTGAGCATCAGCACCGGCGTGGCCTTGTGCTTGCCCACCCGCAGTTCGCGGCACAGCTGCAAGCCATCGTCGCCGGGCATCATGATGTCCAGCACGATCAGGTCCACTGGCGTGGTGTCGAGGAAGCTACGCATCTGGCGGCCGTCGGCGACCACGGTGGTACGCATGCCGTTTTTCTTCAGGTAGTTGCCTACCAGCTCGCGGATCTCCCGGTCGTCATCGACGATCAGGATGTGATCGACATGATCCATGCTGCTTTCCTCGTTAATTACTTATTGGGGCGCAGTCTAGCCACTGTCGTTGCCTTTGCCTTGTGCCCTTTGTATTGCAGTGTATCTGGCGTTAGGGAGATACACGATGAAGCAAAATTGCGGGTTTGATGCGCCAGGATCGGGGTGACGTCCTACGTCAACCCGGAATAAAGCTATAGGTTCACATGGCCTGAGTCGCTCGGATTCCCGGCTTAAACGCACATCCGACAGGGTACTCAAGGCCAGAAGATCAGGTTTTATTGCCTGGTGAGAGTGCATTCATGACAGCCGTTACTTCGCGAGCCAGCACCACGTTTCAGACGATTGAACAATTTCAGCACCGAGATGATCGCGGTGCCGGCATCCAGCACAATGGATTACCGTCCAAGACGCCTCAAGAGGCCACAGAAAGGCTCTGGCGTGGGAGTTCAGGCTGGCCGGACAAGAACGGCGACGGTCGTTATGAGGTGACCTATGAGTTTCGAGAACCGCCCAAAGACAAGGATCGACGACAGCGCAATATGTCCGGGTTCAGCCACATCCTGGAAAATCAACGGGACCAGACCCGACGCAGTTTGCAATCCATTTCAGATGTGGCCAACGTCAGGTTTACCGAGGGGCCGAAAACGGCGACCAGCGAAGGTCACATTACCGTCGGGAACTACGGCCATTTGTATAATAAAAAAGACCAGCAAAGCAGGTTATATCGAAGACTCCGAAAGCCATACCCATATGAGTTACCTGGACGAACGTCACGGCTATATGAATCACCGCGGTACCCGCGCGTCGGCACCGCAACTTGACGATATCAGCGCTTATCAGAAGAAATACGGCGCCAATCATGAAACCCGCAAGGACGACACCACCTACGGTTTCAACTCCAATACCGACCGCGATTTCCTCAGCGTCAAGACCGACAAGGACAAGAGGGTCGCTGCCATTTGGGGCGGTGGCGGCACCGATACGTTGGACTTCTCCGGCTATAAGCAGGACCAACAGATCAGTCTCAAAGCCGGGACCTTTTCGGATGTCGGCGGCCTCAAGGGCAATGTCTCGATTGCCTATGGCGTGACCATCGAAAACGCTGTCGGCGGCTCCGGCAACGATTTGCTGGTGGGCAACGAAGCAGCCAACACACTCAATGGCAGGGATGGCAATGACCGCTTATATGGGGCGGGCGGGGCGGACATCC